>JAUPKS010000076.1 GCA_030837315.1 Planctomycetota bacterium | reverse complement strand
CTATGGAGCCGGAATACCGCGGATTAATCAGATTACCTGTGGCAGTATTAAAGTTTTCTAAATATCCGGAAGAAGCTAAAAAACTAAAGGAGTTTATTCTATCTGATGAAGGGAAAAACATATTTCACAGTCATGCTTATTGTATTGACCCGACTAAAATTGATGAAGATATAAAATGGTTGGTGGAAGCGTGTAAGGCGAGTAAAGACACATCTATTTCTGTTTCTGAACAAACAGTCGGACACCTGGTAAAAGAAGTAGAACGCAGTCGTGAAACAAGAAGGTAATGTATCGTGATAAAACACAGTCAGCTTAAACAAATCTCCTGGGTTATATTTTTCTCTGCATTTGTAATTATTATTTTGGCAGGAATAGGTTTTCTGATAACCACAAATATTTTATTTCTGGGATTCAGCGACTTCATGTATTATTTACAAAAATCGCGCACCTGGATAAATATTGCTACTACTATCTGGACAGCCTCAATCGCCACGGTATTATCTATGTTTGTTGGCATACCGGTAGGTTATATGCTTGCCCGATACAAGTTTCCCTGTCAAAAATTTATGGAGACTTTAATCGATTTACCGGTGATGGTACCTCCAGCAGCGGTAGGAATATTTTTACTGGGATTATTTAAAACCTTTCCTTTGTCCAGCGCGACAAGTATTTTGGGAATAAAAGTAGATCATGCTTTATCCGGAGTAATTGTTGCTCAATTTACCGTGACGGTGTCTTTTTGTATTCGCTTAACAATGGCATCCTTTAAAACAGTCAGTCCCAGGTATGAATACGTAGGCCGAAGCTTAGGTGCTTCTTTACCATATGCATTTTTCAAAATAAGTTTACCGCTGGCTAAAAATAGTCTTTTGGTTGCTTTAATCATAGTATGGGCTCGATCATGTGCAGAATGGGAATCATTAATGCTTTTTGTTGGCGGAATTCAAGGCAGGACAGATGTAATGCCTTTTGCCGTATATCTTGATTTTGTTGGAGGTAAGTTGGGGTGGGCGCTTACAACAAGTATGTTCTGTGTATTAATTGCCATAGTAAGTATGTATGCTGTACATCGAATCGGAGGCAAAGCACATGTCCGGTAGCAGGCGGTTTGTGTATGTATTATATGCTATAACTATTTTATTCATTTTAAGTGTCTGTTGGCTGTTTTTGAGTAATATCGGATATACAGATACACAATCTATTTTAGAATTGTTTAGCAGGCCGTGGTTCTGGAAATCAGTTAGACTTAGTCTTTTAACATCATCTGTTACGACAATAATAGCTATAGTAGTAGGTATCCCGGCGAGTTATGCCCTTTCCAGGTTTAACATTCCTGGAAAAACAATTATTGATATACTTTTTGCATCGGTTATTGTATTACCCGCATCTACAATTGGCTTATGTCTGATGGTAGCATTTCAGTATGAACCCATATTAAAAATTCAACAAGCATTAGGAATTCGTATAGTTCACAGCATGCCCAGCATTATTATTGCTCAGTTAGTGCTTGCACTTGCCTTCGGGATTAAGGCATGGCGGGCTGCTTTTGATGATGTAAATCCGAGATATGAACATGTAGCACGCTCTTTAGGAAGCTCTCGCATGCGTACTTTCTGGAAAGTTACCCTGCCATCGGCTAAAGTAGGAATTCTTGCGGGTATAGTCCTGGCATGGACACGGGCAATGGCAGAATTTGGCGCAGTATTACTTTTTTCCAGTACTTTTCGAAACCGCCATGAAACGCAGTTTTCTCATATAGCAAACTTTCTTGGGATAGACCGCGCTGATATACTTCCTGTGGGAATGTGGATGGAAATAGAAGGTGGTAATATTGAACAGGGCATTGCCATCGGTTTTGTTCTTGTGATAATTACTTTATTGTCCGTCTATGCACTTAATAAAATAAGCGGAAAGGGATCTCAAGCCAACAAGGTATGATTAGAGTAAAGAATTTACGTATATCATTAAGTAGTTTTGTAATGAGGAATATCAATTTAGAAATAAATACCGGTGAATATTTTATACTGATTGGTCCAACTGGCTGTGGGAAGACAGTTCTCATAGAAACCTTAGTTGGCATCAGAAAACCAGATTCGGGAGAAATATGGATAAACAACCAAAATGTGACTTCTCAATTTCCGGAAGAACGCAATGTTGGTTATCTTCCTCAAGATTTTGCACTTTTTCCTCATATGACCGTAGAAGAAAACATTGCCTTTGGACTAAAGGCGCGAAGAAAAGAAAAAAAATATATACAGTCAGTGATAAGCAATCTTGCTGAGTCCTTGGGAATATCTAATTTATTATTGAGATATACACAAGGACTCAGTGGCGGCGAAAAGCAAAGGGTGGCACTTGCCGGGGCATTGGCTACAGAACCAGAAGTAGTTTTTCTTGATGAACCTTTAAGTTCGGTGGATGAAAATAACAGGGAAATATTGTGTAATGAATTAAAAGAAATACACAGCAGATTTAAGACAACTTTTATACATGTTTCACACAGCTTTGAAGAGGTATCGGAAATGGCCGATAGAATAGCTGTTATTAATAATGGAACGGTTGAGCAAGTAGATACTGTTGAAAATATTATGTATCATCCTGTAAGCAAATTTGTAGCTCAATTTACAAGAACAAAAAACATTTTTGAAGGCACTACAAACGGGAATGAAATTCTTGTGAATGAAAATATAAGGTTAACAACAAAATATAAAACCACGGGTACTGTTTTAATTACTATTAGACAGGAAGTTATAAAAATATTAGAAGAATCAAAAGAATCAAAAGAATCAAAAGAAGGATATGATAATGTTTTTAAAGGTAAAATCATTAAGCTTGCAAAAAGAAATAATATCGTATCAATAGTTATTGATATTGGAATACCAATAACTATATATACAATGGATTATGAGTTAGTGGAGCGTATCAAGTCTAAGAGTATTGTTTATATTAGGATTCCAATAGAATCAATTCATGTTATTAATGTATAACTTTGCATGAGGTAAGGAAGAAAGGGATTGAGACGAAATAGTCTATTCAAACGGGGTATTTATAGTATTATCCTGTAAAAACTTCTTTTTCTTGCAAGTTTTCACCTCCCCTTCATCGTTCGACTGAGCTCACGACGAAGTCTCCTCCTTGTGAAGGAGGGGAAAATGGGAAGGTTGTCTTTGGTTGCGGCTGTGCGGCGCTATGAATATTAGAGGTAAACAGAGAAATGTATGATCTAACAAATTTTACAATCCAGGATATGACCCAATGTGGAGATGCACTAGAGCATCTGGGGTATAAAGCAAAAGATATAGAGGCGCTGGCCGATTCGGTGGTTCGTTATTTTTATGACCACCTTATTGACAGGCGGACAGGTGAAAAGTCCTCTGCACTGGTACGTTTTTTCATGACATATCCATACGAGAGTCTTGACGAAGAATTACGTCAATTAGCCAGGAACATGCCAGGAGGGCAGCTTTTGACTAATGCTACGAGTTGCTTAGTCCTCTTAGCGTCAGTTGGAGTGCAACCTGAGTGGAATTCAAAAAAGCTTTCCAAGGGACACCGAGTTATTCCCCTGGTAGATAAGCAAACGGTGGATCGACATCCGATGATCGCCCAATTGGTTTACCAATTAGGGATAGATATTGACAACGTGCTGCATCCTCGTCCTACTCTTGAAATTGAGCTGGAAAGTAAGATTTTTAATGTGTTTCACGTGCCCGATGCCTTGGGAAGTCGCCATATTCCAACTCAGGATGAATTTGTGATTCCTTTCGGAATTAAATCGGCATTGGGGTTTGGAAGTATGTTACCAACGGGAAATTTATTTACGGTGGTTTTATTTTCGAAAACGAGGGTCTTGCGGAATACGGCAGAGATGTTCAAATATCTCGCCTTGAATACAAGGATGGCGGTATTGCCCCTCGTATCAAAAAAAATCTACGTAAACGAGAAGGATGTACTTGACGAAACCGAGAGGCTCCGGTCGATCATTGCCACGCAAACGAGTTTATTGGGTGTATACAAGAAAACTGCCATTAATCAATCAAGGCGTCTGGAGGGCTTTTCGTTGAAATTTACGCTTTTTTTGGCGAAATTTACCAAAAAAGCCTGGCTCTACATTTCTTTGATAACCGCATCGTCATTCTTTTTATATGTTTTTTATGCGACACATATCGAGTTTATGTTGCACGTGGCTGCAATACCCCTTGAAGTATTGCTGGGTGCGTTATTGATAGAAAGGCTTTTAGAAAAGAAAGAGAAGGCAGAGAAATTTAATCAATTGATGTACATAAAGAGTTACCTGTATCGATCAGAGATGCGCACCCTTTTTATTACCAATTTTAGTTCATTAAAATTCCCGGTAATAACCATGTCGAAAATCAAAAATGCAGGTTTAGAGGAATTAAAGGAGATGCGTAGCGATGCGGATCACCTGGAATATTTTTCATTGGATGCAATGGAATTGGTGATTTGGGAGTATGTTTCAGCCTATCATGTATTTCGTGATTTCATGGAGCGGACAAGCAATTATGGCATGAATACCCTTTTCCAGGATATGATTTATATTTTACATTTCATTCAGGATGTTAAATTGTTTAAACAGGCGAACCCCGATAAGCCTTTCATATATGAAGCACAGAAACATCCTTTCTTAATGGAAAAAGTAAGAAAGATTTTAGGTGATGGTACCCAGAAATTTCTGGATTATATGATTGAGCTAAAAGAAAAAAAGCCAGAGCTGTTCTACGACCTCTTAACCGATTATGAATTATCATCACGCAGAATAACCCGATAATGCACGAACGATAAAAAGCAGGTATCCCTTATGAGTGAAGTGACAAAGAAAACAGAGAAGATATTGAGAACACTATACGACAACACGCTTCCATCTTCCTCTCTTATACAGGATGTAGATAGCAATGGCGCGGACAATCCAGTCTATAGCAGCCCCAAACCAAACACCTGCTAATCCCCATCCGAGTGTAATGCCAAATAAATAAGCTAAGGGGACATGGAGACATAAAGTGCTGACGATAGTAATGATCATGGGGCTTATCGTATCGCCTGCGCCACGAAGACCACCGGCATAAACCATGTATATGGCTAAGGCGGGTTGCTCTAGTGCGGCGACCATTATGCAGGCAACAGCCAATGAAAGCACGCTGGATTCTGGTCTAAAAATCATGGCCATTTGTTCAGGAAATATCAGGAATATTAGGGCAAAGAACCCCATCAGGCCAAGGGCAAAATAACAACTGCGTCTCATACTGAGTAATGCCAGGTCTATATTCTTCGCACCAAGGCTCTGCCCTACCAGCGTAGCAGTTGAAACGGCTAGTGCAAATCCCGGCATGAAGGAGATCGATTCAATCCGAACGGCAATCTGGTGTGCTGCCAGTGGTACTGTTCCCAGGAGCGTGACAATTTTGGTGAAGAACAGAAACCCCATCTGCGTTAAAAAGGCATCGATGGCTGCTGGGACAGAGATACGGAGAATTTTTTGCAGGGATTCGATATGTATCCGGGTTAAATGGTGTATCTGGATATGTACCACACACTTCCCTGCAAAAAGTTTTGTTAACAGTAAGCTTGATCCAATGGTGTAAGCAATGGCTGTGGCCCACCCCACACCAGAGGCACCCAATTTTGGGAAGGGCCCTATACCAAAGATTAAAAGCCAGTTAAACAGGATATTGATGCAATTAACAACGAGGGTGACCTTCATAGGTGTCCTGGTATCACCCGCCCCGCGCAGGATTCCACTGCATGCAAGCATAATAAGGCGAAAAACTAAGAAGCCCCCAACAATTTGGAGATACCCTGTTCCAAGGTCTGCGATTTTTGGTTCTGCGCTCATCAGAATCAACATCGTGTTTGCAAAGCATATAAAAAACGGTGTGACAGTTATGCCCATAATGAGTGACATAATGATTGCCTGTGCTCCAACTATCCGGGCTCGATCCTTTTCCTTCGCCCCAATATATCTTGCAACAATACTGGCCGAGCCAGCGTTGAGGGAAGAAAAGATCATGGAGATAATAAAAAAGAGGGTACCTGCCAGGCCCACGGCAGCAATGGCATCCGTTCCCAGGCGTCCCACCATAATTGTGTCTGAGATAAAGACGCTCATGTGCAGGATATTTTCAATAGCTACCGGGAGGCACAGTTTAAAGATATTTTTATTAATATTTTTTTCTGTGAGGTCAAGCAGATGCATGGAAATTGAAATTATTAGTTCCTTGGCAAAAAATAGACCGGTGTGGTGTTGGATCGCAAAAAGGGATTTTTTCGGGAAGTGTATAGGAAAAGTACAACCACAGTACTTGTATTCTTCTGATACTATTTTAAAGCAAAGGCAATTCCTTGGGAACAACGATAATGCCTTTTTCTGTAATAGTAAACTGACGGGCATCCTCTTCAGAATTATATCCGATTTGCCGCCCGTCCGGCACCGTTACTAATTTATCAATGATGGTATTTCGAATTTTCACATTTTTCCCAATACTCACACCCTCCATTATGATTGAATCGTAGACTTCCGAGTGATTTTCGATCCTCACATTTGGTGAAATAACCGATCTCTCCACACGGGCGCCACTGATAATACAACCGTTAGAAACCAGGGAATTCAGAACGGTACCGCATCTTCCACCAGGAAAAAGTTCTGAAAACACGGTCTTTGCAGGAGGAGACTGTTCTTGATACGTACGAATTGGCCAGGACTTGTCGTAGAGATTAAATATAGGTTCTATTTGGATAAGATCCATATTCGCATCCCAGTATGCATCAAGCGTCCCAATATCTCTCCAGTATTTAACGGCCTTATTGTTTTTATCATTAAATATATATGCGAACAAACGACCTTCATGAATCAACGAAGGAATAATATTCTTTCCGAAGTCATGACTGGTATCTTTTTTAGCATCTTCAATTATCCGTTTTACCAATACTTCCGTATTGAAGAGATAAATTCCCATAGACACCAGTGCTACGTTGGGGTTTGATGGCATGGGTTTGGGATCAGCTGGTTTTTCCACAAAATCCACAATTTGTTGTTCATTATTTATACTTACGATACCGAAACGGCTCGCTTCGTTTAACGGCACTTCAATACAGGGTACCGTGACGTCTGCTTGGTTAGCCTCATGGAATTCTATCAATTCACGGTAATCCATTTTATAAATATGGTCACCTGCCAGGATCAAAACTTTCTCTGGTCGTTCTCTTTCCAAGACATAGATATTTTGATATACGGCATCGGCTGTTCCCTGGTACCACAGATCACTTGTTCTTTTTTGTGGCGGTATACTTTCAATAAATTCACCCAATTCATAATTATTTATATTCCACCCAATTCTTAAATGCCTGTCCAGTGAATAGGATTTATACTGCGTCAATATGCAAATCTTCTTCAAGCCGGAATTGATACAATTGCTTAAGGGGAAATCAATAATACGATAAATACCGCCAAAAGGAACCGCAGGCTTTGCTCTGTCTTTTGTCAGGGGATAGAGTCGTTCTCCCTGCCCGCCAGCCAGGAGCATCACAAGTACTTTTTTGGACATTTCATTAATAAAAAGAGTGGACATGCTTTATGTTAATTAAAAAATCTAGGTGATATTCATGGTCATAAGGAATTCGGCGTTGGTCTTTGTCTTGGCCAGTCTGTTTTTGAGTAATTCCATAGCTTCTGTAGGGCTCATTTCGTTGAGCACCTTACGAAGCATCCACATACGTTTCAGTTCCTCAGGATTTACGACCAACTCTTCTTTTCTGGTACCGGAACGGGTGATGTCTATAGCCGGGAATAATCTGCGATCTGCCAATTTTCTGTCCAGGTGCAGTTCCAAATTCCCCGTGCCCTTAAATTCCTCAAAGATAACTTCATCCATCCTGCTTCCTGTATCAACTAATGCCGTTGCAATAATGGTAAGGCTGCCGCCTTCTTCAATGTTTCTTGCGGCGCCAAAAAACCTCTTCGGTTTTTGAAGCGCACTGGCATCCACGCCACCAGAAAGGATCTTTCCGCTGTGGGGAACCTCGGTGTTGTATGCCCGTGCCAGTCTGGTAATGGAATCGAGTAAAACAACAACGTCTTTCCCGTATTCTACCATCCGCTTTGCCTTTTCTATCACCATTTCGGCTATCTGGATGTGTCTGCTTGCAGGTTCGTCAAATGTTGAGCCAATAACCTCTGCTTCAACCGATCTTGCCATATCAGTAACCTCTTCCGGCCGCTCATCAATAAGAAGAATAATCAAATATACTTCGGGATGATTCTTGGTGACGCTGTTTGCAATTTTTTGTAATAGCACAGTTTTCCCCGTTCTGGGGGGCGCAACGATTAAGCCCCTTTGCCCTTTTCCAATAGGGGTGACCAGGTCCATGATCCTTGTTTCAAGCTCAGTCGGACTTTTTTCTAAAAAGAGTCTTTCTGAGGGATGTAAAGGGGTGAGATCATCAAACACAATCTTTTCACCCATGATCTCCGGATTCTCAAAATTGATGGCCTCTACCCGAAGTAAGGCAAAATATCTTTCTGTGTCCTTTGGTGGCCTGATCTGACCCGATACTACGGCGCCGGTTCGTATGCCAAATCGGCGGATCTGTGAAGGGGAGATATAGATGTCATCCGGACAAGGCAGGTAATTGTAATCCGGTGACCGTAAGAATCCAAACCCTTCGGGAAGTACCTCGACAACACCTTCCCCATACATAAGGCCGTTTTGATTGACCCTTTCTTTAAGAATTTTGAAAATCAGATCTTGTTTTTTCAGCCCTGTATACTCTTTTATACCTTCACTTTTTGCGGTTTCCTGCAATTCCTTGATGGTCATTTTTTGCAATTCTGTAATATGCATCTCGCCGCGTTTAATTTCTTCGTACTTTTCATTTGTTTCCTGATCTACCACAACAGGTTCTTTTTTACCGTTTGTCACTGCCATAGAATCTTTCCTCCTTAAAAGTGGGAATTAAATTTTTTCTATATAAAGTTGCCAAAATTCTTTTATCTGTCTAAAAGTGTTTTCTTCAGTAAAATTATTGTCGATGACGTAATCTGCCTTCTTCCTCTTATCTTCCAAACTCATTTGAAAACGTTCCCTTTTTTCTAATTCTCCATCGTGCCAATGACGGCTGATTTTACTCCGGATTACCCTATGGTCACTTACGGTATTTACAAAGATCATAAAATCACACATCAAAGAAAGACCGGATTCCTCTAACAATGCAGCGTCGATTACTATAGCTCTGCGGCGTCCCCGCTTTTCTATCTCAGCAATCTTTGAGCGTATCTGTTCGATAACGATGGGATGCAAAATGTTGCAAAGATCATCCAGGCAGGTCTTGTCCTGAAATACAATTTCTGCGAGCCGTGATCGGTCAATCTTGCCATAGATGTCCTGGACAGTATCTCCAAACCTTTCTATAATTTTATTTTTTACCTTGTTTACAAGGATTAGCCTATGACACATTTCGTCGGCATCGACAATTTCTGCTCCCAGCGAAGCCAGCATGCGGGAAACAGTACTTTTTCCGCTTGATATGCCACCTGTTATACCAATGATCGCCGGCTTGGGATTCACTCTGTTTCCATCCAGTTTTTTCCGGTTTTTATGTTTACCTTAATCGGAATGTTTAAAGTAACGGCATGACTCATTTCTTCTTGTACCATGAAACGTGTTAAGGCTAATTTGCTTTCATGTACCTCAAAGAGCAATTCGTCATGTATTTGAAGGAGCATCTTTGCCTCATAGCTTCCCTTCTTCAACTGGGCATGGATATTATTCATGGCAACTTTTATTAAATCGGCTGCAGAGCCTTGAATGATGGTATTAACAGCAATGCGTTCTGAAAGGTTTCTGCGTTTTTTATCTGTGGAACGAAGGTCGGGTATAAACCGTTTTCTATGAAAAAGTGTTTTTACATATCCACGTGTTCTTGCTTCTTCTATAACCTTGTCTCGAAATATTTTTACACCTTGATATAAATCAAAATAGGTTTTAATGAACTCCCGCGCCTCTTCTAGAGACAGTCCCGTATCTCTGGAAAGCCCGAAATCACTCAATCCGTAAACTATTCCAAAGTTGACAGCCTTTGCATTCTGTCTCATCTCCGGAGTCACGTGCTCTATTGAGACACGGTAAATAGCAGAGGCGACTGTAGAATGAATATCCTTGTCCTGATGAAATGCGGTTACCAGGGCATGATCTTCAGAAAAGTGTGCGAGTATGCGCAATTCTATCTGTGAATAATCCGCTGATAAAAACACGGCATTATTTTCGGAAGGGATAAAGGCGCGCCGGATCTCTCTACCCATGTCCGTTCGAATCGGAATATTTTGAAGGTTCGGCGCACTGCTACTGAGTCGTCCTGTAGCTGTTACTGTCTGATTAAATGAGGTATGTATACAGCCAGTATTTTGATTTATCATAGATGGCAGGGCATCGACATAGGTATTTTTTAACTTTGTAAGCTGTCGATATTCAAGTATTAATTTGGGTAAGGTATGTTGCCATGCAAGGGTAGCCAGGACATTTGCATCGGTTGATAACCCTGTTTTGGTTCGCCTTACATGAGGCAATTCAAGTTTGTCAAAGAGAATTTCACTCAATTGCTTGGGAGAACTAATATTAAACTCATATCCTACCGAAGCATAAATATCCTTCTCAAGCTGCTGTAATTTCGTAGTTAAATTATCTGACATGTCTTGTAAAATATGAGTATCTAAATGTATCCCATTCCATTCCATTTCAGATAAAACATAAATTAAAGGGATTTCTATATCCAGGAGCAAACGCAACAGCTCTTCTTTTTTGAGCAGCGGCTCCATGACGCAGGCTAAGCGAAATGAGATGTCGGCGTCCTGGCAGGCATATTGGCAGACCTTGGCAACATCTACTCTGTCCATGGTGACCTGTTCTTTGCCGGACCCTAACAACTCCAACGTACTAATTGTTTTATATGATAAATACTCAAAAGCAATGTCGTCCAGGTTGTGATTCCTTTTTCCCGGATTCAGGAGATAGGAAGCAATCATGGTATCAAATACAATCCCTTGCAAAAGAATATCGTACTTTCTGAGTAGCAGGAGGTCGTATTTAATATTTTGTCCAACTTTGTTGATATTTTCATCTTCCAAAACTGTTCGAATTTTTGAAAGTACGGCGTCTTTATCTATGTGTGCTGTTCCTTCCGGCGACATAACCGGTATGTAATACGCTTCTCTTGCCTCCCAGGAAAATGAGATGCCCACAATCTGTGCCTTAAGTGGGTTGACGCTGGTCGTTTCACAGTCTACGGCAAAGACCCTCTGTTTCTTCAGTTGGTCAAGGAATGTATTAAACTTATCCATCGTATCTATAAGCTTGTACCGTGTTTCTTCGGTCTTTGCCGTTGCAACCATATCGGTAAGCAAGGTATTAAATCCAAATGCCTTGAATAGTTTTTTTAGTTTTTTGTTTTCTTCAGTATTTAACTTGCAGGCATTCACGTCGAAATGAATAGGGATGTCACTATACAATTTCAAAAGTTTTTGAGAGAGTCTGGCCTGGTCCGTGAATAATCGCAAATTTTCCTGTCTCTTTTTTCCGGGAATATGATTTACATTCGCGAGAACAGTTTCCAGTGATCCCCATTTTTTGATAAGTTCCAATGCTGTTTTATCACCAATACCCGGCACCCCAGGAACATTGTCCGAAGCATCGCCTGAAAGGGCGAAAACGTCTACCACCTGCTCTGGTCGTATACCTTTTTCTCTGAGCAGGGATTCAGAGTCAATCATTGCACCTTTTTTTGTATTCAGTATTTTTACTTGTGGACATAGTAATTGTTCCATGTCTTTGTCTAAAGTCACTATAATAACTTCGATAGGTTTGTCGGATAGCAATTTCACCAGGGTACCAATGAGGTCGTCTGCCTCATAGCCCTTCGCTGCATAAACAGGAATATTGTATGCCCTGACGACTTTGTAAATCAGAGGAATTTGTACCTGTAATTCATCGGGTGTTGGTTTACGGTTTGCTTTATACTCACGATAACTCGTATGTCTATGGGTGGCCCACTTTGTGTCGAATACCACGACTACGTATTCCGGATGATGCTCTCTGAGTAACTTCTGCAGCATCCTTGTGAATCCGTATACGGCATTTGCTGGTTTCCCATCAGGCGTTGTAAGTCTTGCCGTGATGGCATAAAAAGCCTGGTAACAATGCGAATGGCCATCGATGATAAAGAATCGCTCTGACATTCTTGGTTAGCGATGTAAAGCCTTGCGTGCCATCAAAACAATGATTTGCTCAGGAGCATCTGAAATACATGCAGACAGGCAATTGCTGGGCAAGACAAAGTGCGGAGATATACCGTAAAATTTATTCTATGATGTATATTTTAAAAAATGTGGAAAACCAAAATATCGTAACTTTGCAATAAAATATCTGCACTACTCGTTAAAGAAGTTGGAAAATATCAGAACAAACTAAGGAAAGGTTAGCATACATCTTCCGCTAACTTTAGGCTGGACAACCTATCATTACCCAAAAGCAATACTTTAAGCACAAAATTCACCATCAAGAGTACCATCATTGAAAATTATTGTCAAGGCAAATAATAAATTTTATATAATTCACACAATCATCTTGCTGCTACCGTAGTTGCCGTACCCTGAAACCCTGAAAATATTTTAGATATTTTCCTGTGTCCCCTCACCAAAGCAACAGGTTCACTGACAAAGAGTTGCCCCATTCCCAGAAACTTTACGACACGGCTTCACTTTCGAATGAGGTCTTCACAAGAATTCCATGTATTTGTGAAAAATACAAGAATATTCCTTGAAAATATCAATAGGAGGTGTTATTCTTTTGTTCATTAAACTCATAAAGGGTCACAGAATATTTAAGTTTTTTTAGGACCCCGCCCTGAAATAGCGCATCACGGAAATAATTTATAAATAGGTGGCGGTGTAGCTCAGTTGGTAGAGCAGCGGACTCATAAGCCGCGCGTCGGGGGTTCAATTCCCTCCACCGCTACCAAATCTCATAACCAAAAGCCCGAGAGGAAGCACTATATTAATATCCGGGCTTTTCGCACTCACCACCGATCCACGCATTACTCGTACTATATTTTAATTATTGTTTTATAATAAGGAGAGCACCTTGAAAAAAATTACAATCGTCTTTATTCTTGCGTTATTTTGTGTTGTGCAATCTGTCTGGGCGAATTCGTCAAACCCCCGTGTTCGGTTGGAAACCAATAAAGGCCTCATTCTCCTGGAGCTTGATTCAAAGGCGGCATTAAAAACGGTGGAGAATTTCCTCCGCTATGTCGAGGATGGATTTTATAATGGTACTATTTTCCACCGGGTAATTAAGGGGTTCATGAT
>JAUPKS010000075.1 GCA_030837315.1 Planctomycetota bacterium | reverse complement strand
GAAATAAAGAATCTGGGTTACCGTACCTTTGTAGAAATATTAAGAACTGTGCCTGGGTTTGAGATTTTAAAAACAGGGGCATTAGGAGATACAATTCCTGCCGTACGGGGCATTGCAGGCGACAACAAGGTGCGGGTGATGCTCAATGGACACCTCGTAAACAACCCTTTAAGGGGCGGGGCATTTGTTACCTTCGATGATTTTCCCGTGGAAGGCATAAAAAGGATTGAAATCATCCGTGGCCCTGGTTCTGCCACGTACGGCGAAAATGCCTTTATGGGAGTTATTAATATTATTACTAAAGACGCAAGGGATATTGATGGTGTTAAGGTGAGCAGTGGGTACGGAAGTTTTGATACATACGATGAAAATATCATATTTGGTGAGACGTATGGGAGTGTTGGCATTT
Organism: Planctomycetota bacterium; assembly: GCA_030837315.1. Taxonomy (GTDB): domain Bacteria; phylum Planctomycetota; class Brocadiia; order Brocadiales; family Brocadiaceae; genus Brocadia. The sequence continues at coordinate 6,869 of JAUPKS010000075.1, read as the reverse complement.
CCGGGATGGTGCATTACAGACAGACTGATGGTTTTGACGGCATTGTCGAGCGTGATAGTCAAACCATAGTTGATAATTCTCTTTCTTCTCTTGGTTTTCCGAATGTTTCACAAGCGCCCGGTAAAGTGCAGGATGGCAGACAGGAATACGACCTGAACCTTAAAGTAACTTACAAGAATTTTTATGTAGAAGGTCTTTATATCAACAAAAATGCCGAACCCTTTATTGGCCCGCAATACGCATTAAATGACGAATCTGATGTGGAAAACAATTACGTGTTTGGTGAGGCGGGATATACAAAGACCTTTGAGGAAAGACTTACTTTAAAACCACGGATTTATTATGACCAGTTTGATAGGAATGGGTATTTTGAATCATTACCAGAGGGCGCAACCGTGTCTTCCGATACTGATGGAGATGGTGTCGCAGATACTTATCACACGTATCCGGACGGGCATATTATAAACAGCACATTAATCGAAAGGGTTGCCGGCACAGAGATTCCTTTTGATTATGAGTTGTTTGATGGAAACATGCTTACCCTGGGACTGGAGTATCGTTATGTAAAACAAACCAATGTTCATTTTTTAAGCAATGTAGATCCTCTTACCTTGGAGCCTTTGAACTCTGTTCAGGACTTTTCGGATTCATATCCCCAAATAGACCAGGCGACGAGAAATATTTGGTCAGTTTATTTGCAGGATACATGGGATATTACTAAGGCCTTAAATTTTACGTTGGGGGTAAGACATGATCAGTATAGCGATTTTGGCGGCACGACTAATCCACGATCAGGCTTAACATGGGCATTTATGAAAAATGCATCGCTAAAATTTCTGTATGGTGAGGCATTTCGTGCCCCGAGTTTTGCAGAAATGCATGCCATCTACCAAAAAAATTCCATTATTCGTGGCAATAAGGATTTAGATCCTGAAACTGTTAGATCATATGAAATCGGGTTAAGTTACAAGTTTAACAAATATGTTTTGAGCAGTGTGAATTATTTCTTCAACGACATAAAAGATCTTATTGTCCTACGCAGCACATTTGAAGATACAACAAGAATTTTAAGTTATGAAAACTTTGGCAATGCCCATGTCCAGGGTATCGAGATGGAGACCAGGGTGAATATCGTCAAAGACAATTATGTCTTTATGAATTATACCTTCCAAAACCCAGAAGATAATCGCGGCAACGATCTTCCGTTCGTTGCCCAACACCACGGGAACTTCGGTGTAAATGTCCACTCCTGGAAGTATATCAATACCAACCTGAGCACCTTTGTCAGTGGAACGCGTTCCCGTGAAGAAGGTGACGACAGGAATAATCTGCCTGCTTATGCCCTGCTCAATCTTTCCCTTATTGCTAAAGAATTTTTCAAAACCATGGAAATACAGGGAACGGTGTTCAACTTGCTTGATAAGGATTATAGCGATCCGGGTCCTATTTCCGTACCCGATGATATTCCGAGGCCGGGAAGGACGTTTTTTGTGGGGTTGAGTTACCAATTCTAATCCAGGGATTATTTATAAATCAGATTAAATAATCCATTGGCTGAATCCTTGTCCAGGTCGCGGAGAATTTTATACTCTTCCAGTGCCAACTTTTTATCTCCGTGGTTCAAATAAACTATACCCAGACCAAGATGCGCCTCTGCAAAATCAGGCTTGATGCGGACTGCCTGCATGTAAGCCTCTGCTTCCTCCTGATAACGACCGAGGATGCCATATATTACGCCCATAGAGTAGTAGGCACTGGCATCCTCAGGCTTGATGGCGACTGCCTGTTTATATGCCGTAATTGCCTCCGTGTAGTGTTTGAGTTTGAAATAAGCCATGCACAGCATACGATGCATCTCGGCATTGTCAGGTTTGATTTGAATTGCCTGTTTGTAGGCCTCTATCGCTTCTGCGTAACGTTCAAGTTTATCATATGCCGCACCCATCATGGAATACGCCTCTGCATCATCAGACTTGATATGAATTACCTGCTTATATGCTGCAATCGATTCCATATACCGTCCGAGATTGAAACAGGCCTGGCCCAAATGCGAGTATGCATCAGTAAAATCGGGCTTAAGGCTGATCGCCTGTTTACAGACTTCAATCGCTTCTGCGTAACGTTCGAGTTTATCATATGCCGCACCCATCATGGAGTATGCCCCTGCATCATCAGGCCTGATATGAATTACCTGCTTATACGCCGTAACCGATTCTGTATACCTTCCGAGATTAAAACAGGCCTGGCCCAGATGGGAGTATGCGTCAGCAAAATCGGGCATTATGCGAATTGCCTGTCGAAAGGCCTTGATTGCTTCTGTGTGACGACCGATCATTCCATAAACCTCGCCCAGTTTATCATGTGCTTCCGCATTTTCAGGCTGTGTGCGTAACACATGTTTATAAACGTCCACTGCTTCTGTGTATCGGCCTAGTCTATGATAAGCTACACCCAGATTTGCGTGTGCCTCAACAAAATAAGGATCAATCCGTATCGCCTGTTTATACACCTCAATCGCTTCTGAGTACCTTCCAAGTGCATCGTTACAATACCCGATAAAGAAATAGGCAGCAGCATATCGTGGATTTTTCTTTGCCGCTTTTTCAAAAGATTGCATGGCATACTGACGATCGTCAGCCGCAAGGTAAAATATTCCCTGATTAAAAAACCCTTCCGCGCTGGAATACCATTCGTTTGTTTCACCTTCCACCCATTTGATATGGGTCATCCCTGTATCCGGTATAAGTTTTATTACTCTCCCGCTATGAATTGCAAAATTCAGGCCTTGACCTTCGATGGTTTGAACGACCGTAACCCCAATAACATCGCCATTCATATTCACTACCGGGCTGCAGCTGCCTCCCGGAGACATGAGTGCGGTAATCTTTATAACCGTTCCAAATGTTGGAATCTCGCGGACTCCTGAGATGACACCATCAGAGACCTTTTGCTCAGGTCCTGATGGACTGCCGATGACGATAACCCGTTCACCTGTTTCAGGAAGATTAGTACTGAACGTCAAAGGGCATACTGCCCTCGGAGGAATATCAACTGATACTCTGGCAAGGTCACCCTCCTTGTCCAGGGCCAAAACACCGGTAACTGCATAGACCTTTTTATACGCCGTCTTTACCTGGGCACTGGCTGCACCCTGAAGCACATGGACATTCGTGATAACATCTCCGTTATTGCCAATAAAAAACCCATTCCCCTGTCCGAGAAATTCACCATCCCTGTCATAGGTTAAAACAGTCACAAGAGATGGCTGAATCTGTTTAATAATTACCGATACATCGTCCTGCGCAAATGATAAGGGAGGAACTGCGCAGCAGATAAAGATAATACAGGATATCAAAAGGCACCGGCGTATCTTCATTTTTTGCAGATCACATGCGATCTTAGTTTTATGACCACTTAGCGTGTTGGGATGTCTCATTCAAATCGATAGCGGGTTCTTGCGTTATAACAACTTCTGCCTTTTCAATCTTTGGTTCAGCATCTTCCAGTTTCACCTTTTCCTGAGTGCTGAACTGCATCTCAAAGAGCTTTTTATAGAGACCTTCATTTGCAAGGAGTTCATGATGAAGTCCTGTTTCCACAATCCGTCCTTTCTCCAGAACCACGATCAAATCGGCATGTAATATGGTCGACAAACGGTGCGCAATGACAAACGTTGTGCGGTCTTTTATTAAATGACAGATGGCATTCTGGATGAGTTGTTCGGTCTCTGTGTCTACCGAAGATGTGGCTTCGTCCAAAATAAGTATTCTGGGGTTGGCAAGGATGGCACGGGCAATGGCGATACGCTGTTTTTGCCCTCCGGAGAGTTTTACGCCGCGTTCACCGATCACGGAATCATATCCCTGTGGCAACTCAATAATAAAATCATGTGCATTAGCAGCACGCGCAGCTTCTTCAATTTCCTTATCCACTGCATCAGATCGGCCATAGGCAATATTTACCTTCACCGTATCATTAAAGAGAAAGGTCTCCTGGAGCACCATAGCCATTTGCTTACGCAGGGAGTGAAGTCTGACTGCCTTGATATTATAACCATCAATAAGTATCTCTCCTTTTGTAGGGTCATAAAATCGGGGGATGAGTTTTGTAAGGGTAGTCTTGCCACTCCCACTGGGTCCCACAAAGGCAATCATCTGGCCAGGACGTGCCTGTATTGTGATATCTGTGAGAACTTCAGTACCCTTGTTATACATAAAATGAACGTGCTGAAATTCCACGATGCCACGTACAGGCGGCAGATCAATAGCATCGGGGGCATCCTTCAATTCGCACGGCGTATCCAATATCTCAAAGATGCGCTCGGTGGATGCAATGGCACGTTGCACCTGATTGTAAAAGCGTGTTAGACCCGTAATGGGACTGTACATCATCTGGAGATAAGGAAAGAATATGACAAAACTACCTGCGGAGAGTTGTCCCTGCAATACCTTATATCCACCCAGGCAGATAACGACCACGGCGCCCGTCTCAGTCATCAGGTCTACAATGGGTCTTAATGCTGAAACAAGTTTTAATATCCGAACGTAGAGGTTGTAGTTCTCATAGTTTTTATTCCGGAAGCGTTCCATTTCCTCGCACTCTTTTGCGAATCCGGCGATAACGCGAATACCTGAGATATTATCCTGAATGAGAGAGTTCAGTTCAGCCGTTTTGTCCCTCAGAGAGCGAAAGACCTTTCTGATCCTTTTCCCAAAATTATAGGTACAGAGTGAGATAAATGGGCAAACAAATAAGGCAATCATGGTGAGTTGCCAGTCGAGTTTTAAACAAAAATACAGTATCCAGCCAAATTTAAACATGTCAGTAATAAAGGTAATGACAGGGCCTACAACTGCCTGTTCCAGTGAATTTACGTCATTCATGAGACGGCTCATGATATCACCGGTCTTCGTATTTTCAAAATATTGTAAGGGAAATCGTTGGATATGGTCGTAAAGCTGATTCCGCATATCATAAATGAGCCGCTGTCCTAACTCGGAGGTAATGAAGCCATGAATCAGCATAATACCGCAATGAAAGGTATGCATAAGGATAAAACTCATGGCAAGAAAGACCAACGTTACGATAGTCGTATTATACCCTTCAAACCAATGCTTATGAATATAGCGTGCGGCAGTGAGTAAAGGTGTTGAGAGTGGGATGGGATTCCTTTGTTCAAGAGACTGAGTGGTACCGGATGGCTTTCCTTCAGATAAACTGGTTTGCTCCTTTTTTACATATTTATCAGCTATCTTTATTTCATCCACCGCAATCCCCAATATCTGTGTCGGCAAAACGGCAATATAAGCACTGACTGCCGACAGGATAAGAATGACTACTGATTTATGCCAATAAGGCCTGAGATAACCTAACAGTCTGATGTAGGTATTTTTTGAAGAGATGTCTTTTTTCATACGTAACTATTATAAGCGAAAAATATCTTTTTACAAACTTTAGATCGTACGCGTAATGAAATCTATCAGCAGGACAGAATTTAATCACAACAATGAGAATATATTCGAAGGTTCAACATAAATTCCGCCAATATTTCTTGACCTCCACTATCTCATACAATACTATACAAGCCTTGATAGGTATTGAATAAAGATAAAAAATAGTTGAGGAAGGAATGTAGAGAAATAACATGAAAGAGATTCTTATAGAAACTTTGATGACGAAGGGTGTTCGTAGCATCTCCCCGAACACCAGGTTGGCGGATGTCCTTGAGATAATGCGTGATAACAACTATTCATGCACTGTTATTGCCGAAGCAGACGAAACGGTTGGCATCATAACCGAAAGGGACATTGTCAGGATGTTAGCCGGCATGGAGAATGGTAGCAATGTCCTTGCGGTGAAAGTGTCGGAAGTGATGACTTCTCCCGTAATCACCGTAAACGAAAAAGACAGTCTCTTTGAGGCATTAGTGATTTCGAAGGCGCAGGGGATAAGACATCTTCCGGTGGTGAATTCTCAGGGGAGGCTGACTGGCATAGTAACACAATCCGACCTAGTAAAGATCTATTTCCAAGTTTTCGAAAAGCAGAGGGAGATAATTGAAAAATCCATAAACGAGCGAACTGAGGCATTAATAAAGGCAAATGAGGAACTCAAGATGATATCGATGGAGGATCCTCTGTTAGGAATAGGGAACCGCAGGGCCATGGAAGTCGACCTCCAGCACACCCACGCCTCAGCAATACGATATAAACACCCGTATTCCGTAATCCTTCTCGATTTGGATTATTTCAAGTCCTACAATGACCATTACGGGCACCTTGCCGGTGATGAGGCGCTTAAAGGTGTGTCAAAAGTCTTAAAGGCCAATATACGCGGAGCGGACAGATTATACCGGTATGGAGGCGAAGAATTCCTCGTCCTCCTGCCACAGATTAGCATTGACGGGGCAAAGATTGCAGCGGCAAAGATGATTGAAAAAGTCAAGGATGCGAATTTTCTGCACTGCAAGAGCCCTTGTCAGATAATTACCATCAGTGCAGGTGCCTGTAGTTTCAGCTGTGACGATGGAGTCACATCCTGGAAGGATATGATAAAAAGGGCCGATGTCAGACTTTACAAGGCAAAAGAAGGTGGGCGAAATCGGGTCGTGTCGGAAGACTAAGGGATGTCATGAGGCCACCTTTGTTCTTGACATGCTTGTCAAGAACAAACAGGATGTCCTAGAATTGTTTTGCAGATCAAAAGCCATGCTATAGGGCAATCTATAATTACCGTTTAATCGATATGTAGTATACCGTAAAGATTGTAATTGCATTCTGGGACAGATGGTAAAGATTGTGATCCCTTTTCCTTGTGGGCTGCTCGATCCAAAGCTTTCAACCTAAACACGAAAGACCCGAATATTCTAT
>JAUPKS010000074.1 GCA_030837315.1 Planctomycetota bacterium | reverse complement strand
TCGTAAAAAAAGAAAAACTCATCTTCGTCCTCTATTATGAGTATTTTTTTACCCAAGGTGCTGGCTCCTTTTATCGCCTATAGTTTTTTGTGTTACCGCGCAAAAACTTCTCTTTTGTGCAAGTCTTTGTTCATTAAAACCCGCTAAATCCGAAGCGCGAAGTCCGAGATTCGAAACAATTTCAAAATTACAAATTCAAATATTTCAAACCTCGTTTTCCATTTCTGTCATTTGATATTAGAATTTGTTTCGGATTTCGATATTTGAATTTCGAATTTGCTAAAAAACAAACGACAGTATTTCTTATTCACTACCAAGTAACTCTGTTCGGTTGCGGCTATGCTGCGCTAAGAAATAGCCTGCTGAGCTATTGGCAAGGTAAATTTAAATGTGGAACCGTTTCCACGCCCTTCACTCTCTGCCCACAAAGTGCCTTTATGGACATCAATGATGTTTTTACAGATTGCAAGACCAACCCCGGCGCCATCCACCATCGGACGTTCCTGGAAAAATCTTTCAAACAATTTCCCAAACTGATCTTTTGGTAACCCAATACCAACTCCGGTATCTTTTACCGCAAATTCTATGAAGGCATCCCTTTGTTCTAAAAAAAGGTGAATCTCTCCTTTTTCCGTGTATTTTATCGCATTATCTATGAGGTTGGTAACTACACGCTGAATTTCATCCTTGTCACCAATGACAACGGGTAATCCCTGATTCACGTGATTTATGAAGGCCAGTCCCTTTTTTTCAGCCAAAAGTCTCATACTGGTAGTTATTTGTAAAACCAAATCATCCATCTGGATGGGTTCTTTTCTGAACATCAATCTGCCTGATTCCAAAACAGACAGATCCAGAATGCTTCCAATTGTCTTTCGCAATCTTTGCAAACTGTTATTAATGATCTTGCTGAATTTTTCTTCTTTTGAGCGGTCTATATGTTCTTTTTTGACTTCCATGGACCACAGGTCTATCGCCATCTGTACCTGTGCAACGGGGGATTTTAATTCATGAGAAACATCCCGTATCATTTTGTCCTTCATCTGATCAAGGGTTAACAATTCTTTATACGCCTTCTCCAGGTTGCTACTCTGTTTTTCCAGTTCCTGATTCATACAGACTAAGTCCTTTGTCCTTTCCTCCACAGTCCTTTCTAAGTTGCTTGTATATTCCTTGAGTATTTGCGTCTTCTCCTCCAGGACATTGGCCATCTTATTAAAGGAATTAGACAACTCTCCAATTTCGTCGTGGGAGGTAATTTTTATCCGTTTGCTGTAGTCGCCTTCTGAGATGCTTTTTGTCACCTCGGTAAGATACAAAATAGGATCTGATATCTTTTTGCCAAAGAAGAACGCAAATGAGACGACTGCGAGTGTTACCAGAAGTATGATCGGAGCAACAGTGGTATGCAGTCTTTTTACCGGACCGTAGCCCTCATTTACGTCAATTTCCGCAATAATGCCCCAGTCCAATTCAGGTATCCATTGCCAGAAACCAAGCACCATGGTACCGCGATAATCTATATAACCTTCGCCGTCATGTCCTTTCCCTTCTCTTACACATTCTTTTGCGCTCCTGGTAAGTTCTCCTGTTTCAGGGTTTACTACTCTGAGTTCAAGCGTTGTTCGTTGTTGGACGAGTCCACTTTCTTTGAGTTGTTTTAAGTACTTGGATTCAGAAAGCATAAACCCATCCTTATTAATCAGATACGTTTCTCCCGTTTCTCCCAACCGGACGCTCCTCATGAGTTTGCTGATCTCCATTACATCTACCCTCAGACACACAATGCCTATAATTTTGTGCTCATAGATAACTGGTGTGGTAACATAAAGGGTCGGCATCCCCAGCTCCAGCTTTCCATACTCATTCTCCAGCGGAATTACCGAAGAAGCAATGGTTGAGACAAACGTGATACCGTTTGCGGCCTTTTGGAAAAACTCAAATCCTGCAACATTGGTAATCACTTTTCCCGTCGAGGTCGTGATTTTTAAATCTCCCAAACGGTCACAAATGAAGATTTCTTTGTACCCGTAAGCATCCCTGAGGGTGTTTAAATGGTGCAGGAGTCTATAAAAATTTTCACTCCCCTCCGACTTATATATTACGCCTGGTACGTTAGGATTTTCGGCAACGATCCTGGCATCGGACTTCCTTTCCTCTATCCATCGTACAATAAGTTCTGACTGTTTATGCCCAACCCCTTCGAGATTTTGTATTAATGCGTCCTGCAATGCCTTTTTTTCCGTTGGATAAATAAACACCCTCATAATAAAGATAGGAAACACAGAAAGAAGGATAGAAGAGATGATAATCTTCGTTTTTACAGATTTATGTGAGGGAATATGAAACTTGTTTAAAACATGCAGGAAGATATTTTTCAAGTTTCGGTATTTATGCAGTATCTGTTTCATGGTGGTATTCATAAAAATGTGCTATCTTTATCTGTGTCATCTGTTCAATCTGTAGTTTCAAATGTTTTTGCGGTTAATTGTTATTTGAATTTGGCTCCCACAAAAGAGGGAATATTTTTCATGTGTTGATCAATGAGCTCACAGGTGATTTCTGTTGCCCCCTCACGAAGCGCAAAATCTTCAATCGACTTCTTTGCCCTTCCCCTAACGAATATCGGCGCCTTTTCAAGTCGTTGTTTTGCCGCTTCTGTCCATGCAGGTGCTGACGAACCTTCTTTTTTTACCGCCTCGCCTGCGCTCTTAAGGTAGGCCTGAAATTTGGTAATAATCCCCTCGTTCTTGCCTGTTCGTTCACCAAGGAATGCCTTAATGTTGTCGATAACCTCTTTTTTTCGCGCATTCTTTAACTTTTCCTTGGCTTTATCCCAGGCATCCATCCGCAGTTCATCAAATCCAATATTCCTGATGCGCTTCGATGCAAGTTGCATGGATTCATCCCGTATCTCGGAGAGGAATTTTGAGGTGATTTCCTTGTAACCATGCTGTCGCGCCTTTTTTTGCATGAGTTTGTAAATGCCAGGCCGGACAAAGTCCGGTGCATTTCCCACCCGTTTCCAGGCCTCTTCAGTCCACGGGATTTCATTATCTTGCAATGGCGCGCCCCCACACTTACCCTCCCCCATCAAAGGAGGAGAGAATTTATTCTCACAGGAGCTTGTAGTTGCCGTATTGCACGAAGTTGGGTGCGTGTGGGACTCAGTTTCTGGCCTCCTCGTAATTTCATCAACAAACACCGCGCCTCCCCTTGTGGGAGGGGTTGGGGGGAGGGGGTTTTGAATTATTTCTTCGTTTTTCATGGGGAACGCGGTCTTCCTGGTCGACATCATTTCCTCACGCGCTGCTCTCATTACTTCTAACGTTATTTCCTCATAATTATTTTTTGCAGCAAAGCGTTCCACTCCTTTAATAACCATACCTCGCCCAAAAGAAGGTATCTGTTTCAGGATGCCTCTTGCCTCAATGCTCCATGGCATAGTAAAATTCTCTTCTATACCAAAGGTTTCTGATGTTGCCAATTGGATGACCTTGTTTCCATATTTTCCGGGAACATAGTCGCACCATGCATCTTCGTCCATCTGATTTCCTGTAGTCGCTAATGCGCGTGCACGGCATCCTTTGCAGATATATTGAAATTCACACACACCACATCTGCCATGGAGATTGGCATCCCGCAAGGTCTGAAAATCAGCAGTGCCTTTCCAGATTTCTCCAAAGGTTTTCTCTCTTACATTTCCGGAAATATTTGGCATGTATGGACACGGCGTAACATCTCCTTCCGGGGTGATCCTGCAATAATGAGTGCCGGCAGGGCAGCCGCCCGCATAGGTGCGGATGAGGGGAGAGGAGGTATCATGTTCATACACAATCCTTCGGTAGTGCGGTGCGCACTTTGCCCCCACCATCATCCTTCCCTGATATTTCTTTTGAGTCTCATAGAGTTGATGCAATGCCTGATCATACTGTTGTGATGTTATATCTGTCAGTTCTTGTCCTTTTCCCGTACACACCAAAAAGAACAGATTAAAGACCTTAGCGCCAAGGTTATAGGAAAATTCAATAATATCGGGGATTTCATGGAAATTTTCCCGGGTAACCGTGGTCTGTATTTGAAACTCTATACCTTGTCTGCGGCATGCCTCAATCCCGTTCAGGGTGTCGTCCCAGGCGTCTGGAATTCCCCTGAATTTATCGTGCCTTTCAGGAACGATTGAGTCAAGGCTGATACCAATCCCTGCCACCCCACTTTCCTTGAGTTTCTTAGCGATGTCGTCATCGATCAGGTTGCCATTTGTTCCCAGTACAACCATCATCCCCTTTTTTGATGCATAAGAGGCCAGTTCGTAAATGTCTTTTCTTAATAAGGGCTCTCCACCGGTAAGGATCAGGAGTAGATTGGGATTAAGCTCGGCCATTTGGTCGAT
>JAUPKS010000073.1 GCA_030837315.1 Planctomycetota bacterium | reverse complement strand
GTTGGAAGCTGTTTCTTCTGCATCGTGACCTTATTCGACTCAGTATCATCATCACTGTTTTAAAACTCCTCGTATGCAGAACGTCTTTTATTGGTTACCATCTGTTTGTCTGCACCACGTACTCCAGGAGTATGAAAGTTCCTCATAGCTGCAAATCCAGATTTTGTCCTTCCTGTGGCAAGTTTGAAAGAATAAATTTGACAAACAAGGAACGGATCGGGACGTTCAAAAGACAAAATCGGAATAGTAAAGCAGAAAAAGATTTAAAAATTGATGAAAAACTAAAAAAACTTCTCCTGCATAATATATTTGAGTTTTGGAAAGAAAATGTTTTAAATGGAGTTAAGCATCTTCATCAAGATATTGATGAGAACAGTGGAATTCTATGCTTATGTGAAAATTGTGACACTATTCTAGCGTGGTCTCATTATACAAATGGCCACATGGGAAAAATACCTTCCCTTAAGAAGAAACCATGATGCAAATAGTTAAATACGAAATACGCACGATTTATAACAAACGGAGTTTTGCGTGGAATATATTGTCCTGAATGGAGAAAATCTTTCTGCCACCCAATTTATTCAGGGGGTGAGGGGTGGATATCAGATAATGCTGAGCGCGGAGGCCGCGGTAAAGGTGATTAAGGCACGAGAGGTAGTACAACGTGCTTTAAACTCTAAACGGGTTATCTATGGGTTAACAACCGGTTTTGGCGCCTTAAGCGATGTGGTTATTTCAAAGGAACAAACAAAACAACTGCAAAAGAATATATTGATGAGCCACGCAGCCGGCGTGGGAAATTATCTGGACGCAGAGATTTCAAAAGCCACTCTGCTTCTTAAGATTAATGATTTTGCAAAGGGTCATGCTGGAATTACACTTGAGATATTGAAGACACTTGTGGAGATGTTTAACAAAGGGGTGTATCCCCTGATGCCTGAAAAAGGTTCTGTTGGCGCCAGTGGTGATCTTGCCCCTCTTGCCCATATGTTCCTGATTTTAGTTGGACAGGGGCAGGCCTTTTATAAGGGCAGAATTTTACGTGGAAAGGCTGCCATGGAAGAGGCGGGCATTCCATTGGTTGATCTCGATGCAGGGGAGGGATTGGCCCTCATAAATGGAACACAGGTGATGACGGCCATAGGAGCTATCACGATCTGTGATGCCTTGAATTTACTCAAGATGGCCGATATTGCCGCCGGGATGAGTTTAGAGGTCTTATTAGCATCAAATGTTGAGCTGGACAAGAAGATTCATGATGCAAGACCGCATCCGGGACAAATTACAAGTGCTGATAATCTTAGACGCATTATCCAGAACAGTGAGATTGTTTCGTCGCATAAAGATTGCTCCCGTGTGCAGGATGCCTATTCCATACGGTGCTGCCCACAGGTGCATGGGGCATCCATTGATGCCCTTCATTATGCAAGGAGGGTACTGGAAATTGAGATGAATGCGGCAACTGACAATCCTTTGATTTTTCCTGAGACAGACCAGATTATTTCCGGTGGAAACTTTCACGGTCAACCTGTTGCGCTGGCTTTAGATTTTCTAGCCATTGCCTTGTCAGAGATAGCAAACATCTCGGAGAGACGCATAGAACGGCTGGTAAACCCTCAGTTGAGCGGCTTGCCAGCATTCCTCATAAAAGATGCCGGTATCAACTCAGGTTTTATGATAGCACAGTACACAGCGGCGGCCCTCGTTTCCGAGAATAAGGTGCTTGCTCACCCAGCCAGTGTTGATTCCATTCCAACGTCAGCCAACAAGGAAGACCATGTGAGCATGGGGACCATTGCTGCACGGAAATGTCGTGAGGTACTGAAAAATGTCGAGTATGTGATTTCTATTGAGTTGCTGTGTGCAGCTCAGGCAATGGATCTGTTTACCAATCTCAAGGCGGGTGTGGGGACTATGGATGCATACCGTCTTATTCGAAAACACATTACCCACATGGAACAGGATCGCATTCTGTCAGATGATATAAACACCATGTACAAACTGGTAAACGAAGGCAAAATACTCAAAGCGGTTGAAAGCAAGATTGGACCACTTAATTAAATTATTTTATTGGAGGTGTGATGAAGATTATTTCTTTTGGCGATATTCATGAAGATACCAGTAATCTTATAAAGATAAAACCCGATCTGGAAACGGCAGATTTGATAGTGCTGTCCGGTGATTTGACAAATTGTCACGGAAAGACCGAGACAAAAAAAGTATTAGATGCTATAAAAAAATATAATAAACACCTGCTTGCACAGTATGGGAATATGGATATACAAGAGGCAGATACTTATTTATCGGAAGAAAGTATAAACCTGCATGGAAATGGTTATATCTTTGGAGATGTGGGGATATTTGGTTGTGGCGCTTCAAGTCTGACACCATTTCACACACCGTCAGAAATTAGCGAGGCAGATATCGAAAGGCTCTTAATAAACGGTTACAACAAGGTAAAAGATGCAAAGTGGAAGATTATGGTCTGTCATACCCCCCCTAAAGATACGGCAACGGATATCGTTCGAAGTGGTATGCATGTCGGGAGTCAAACGGTCAGGGACTTTATTCTGAAACACAAGCCACATGTCTGTATCACAGGTCATATTCACGAATCGAGGGCCAGGGACAAGATAGGCGATACTATTATATTAAACGCGGGCATGTTCAGGGATGGATGGTATATCGAGGTTGTTATTGATAAAGGCGTCCTATCTGCCGTGTTGAAATCAGTTGCATAAATTTAGTGATTTATACCATATATGACTCTGTTGAATAACTCGTTTTTTAGTCAAGAAACCATTCGCAAAACAATTAATAGCAATTATAGTCCAAGTCATAAACAACCCATAATCCTAATATGGAGATATATTGAAATTTTATTGACATCATAAAACAAATATAGTATTTTTTATGACATAATTTTGAGAATGAAGCAAATTCTTCGTTTCCTTGCATTTTCTATGCCCCCATCGTCTAGTGGCCAAGGATGCCAGGTTCTCAGCCTGGAGACAGGGGTTCAAATCCCCTTGGGGGTACATTTAGAGAGGCATTTGCAAACTGCAGCGGAAATCAATCCACGTATTAATCACAAAGCACATTTTTATATTTCTTTCAAAAACTTCGGCTTAAAATTCCGGCATTAACGGTACCAATAATCAAAGGAGAAGATAGATGCAGATAATGCCCGCTAAAATCACTCATGCACGGCGCAAAGTTTTCTTATTATCCATGCTCATTTTACTCCTATTCCCCATGAATCCTATAGCATTTGGTAAAACACAAAAAGAGACGTTGTGGAACATTCGGGGATACGCTATCAGGAATAGTATTATCAAAAGTTCCCAATCGGACCCTATGGTAGTGATGGGGGCTTTTGCCACTGCGGAAGAACCTACAACAGAACCCATACCCCTTACCTATGAATATCCAACATTTAGTAAATTTTATGTGGGAATTGTTGTAATCAATACGAGTGACAGAGACAAGGACGTAACGGTATCCTTCGAGCTTTCGGGCATCAGGAGCGGAAAAGAAGATGCAGAGTTTACCATTCCCGGAGAAAGTACTTTTTTGGCGTACATCGATGACACCCTTGGCAGACCGGGGTTCTATACGTATAAGACGGGTATTAAAAACGTGGGTAGTTCAAAGATAACCTTGATGCTGACTGAATAGTTTTTTTACATGTTTATTCCCGTTTAAAGAAAAATAATTCATTCATTCCCTGAATATGCCATGAACATCAATAAGAAACGATTCCTGGTCCTATTTTTGATAAACATAGTAATCGTTGTTCATATCATACTCTGGTATAAATTTGGCTATCAACGAATAGGGTCGTTTAGTCTCAATGGCGTTGTCAGTCTTTTTGGAATAGGCTTGCTAAACTCTGCTGCAGCGTTCTTTATCTTTGTAACTATCATGACGGCCTTTTTTGGAAGGCTATTTTGCGGTTGGGGCTGTCATTTTGCCTTCTTTCAAGACTGCGCTTTAAAAATCCTCAATAAACTCGGAATACACCCACACATCATCCACTCAAAGGCAAACATCATTCAGTACGTCTTTCTTCTAAAGACGTTAACCGCTATCGGTGAATTTTGGCTTATATACGGCATTCCGCATTTCCACATAGGTTTTGGCGATTCACAGGTAATGACCGTTGACCTTCCCAGAAATCCCATTATTATTGCAGCCTTTATTATTTTTGATGCCTTTCTGTTTATCTACCTTTTGGGGTCAAGGGCAT
Source organism: Planctomycetota bacterium (assembly GCA_030837315.1). GTDB lineage: Bacteria > Planctomycetota > Brocadiia > Brocadiales > Brocadiaceae > Brocadia. Next base: position 4,863 of record JAUPKS010000073.1, on the reverse strand, counting down.
TTTGCAGATATGTATGCCCATGGGCACCCATGCTTGCAATCTTTGACAATGTGAGCTTTTGGCGCATTCGAAAGATTAATGTGTGTAAGGGTTGTATGAGTTGTACGAAGAGTTGCACCATGGGAATTCAAGTGCATCAGGAGATTGCGCAACACAATGCAGTAGTAAATCCAAACTGTATCCGATGTCTTGCTTGTAAGAACGCATGTCAGAACAATACATTGAGTTACCGATGGGGATTAAATGCAATTTCAATTACCCGTCGGATCAACTGGCTTGTTCCGCGGCACGGTAATTATAGCTGGTATTGTGATTTCCTACTTATCTTTTGCGGATTAATAACTGCGTATTACACCCAAAAATGGCTGGGAAGTTTTCAGACATTTCTGGGCGCCGCATGGGGATTATGTTTTGGCATTTTCATGATAAACATCTTAGCGAAGAGGTATGTACCTATAGTAGAAACCGCTCAACAAAAGAGAAGGTTGTTGACCGTCGGGTTGATAACATTATCTTCCCTTGCCTGGTGTTGGGCAACAAGTACATCCTATGACACCCGCCTCTTATTAAGAGGAAACAGATTCTTTGATTTAATGGATTATGACAAGGCTATTGCAACATATAATCAAGCGCTCAATGAATTCCCGTCAAATCATGAGATCCGCGCTGCCCTGGCGCTAACGTATAAGCAGAGAGGTGATTACTATCGTGCCGTAACAGAGTATAAGTATCTCATCAACAGCAATCCAGACAACGCTGCTCTCCATAATAATTTAGGAACGGTTTATTATAGGAATGAACAATATGATCTGGCAATTGAAGAATACAGAAAGGCTATTCAGTTAGACGATAACCTTGTTGCAGCGTATGGCAATCTTGGTTTGGTATTTTTAAAAAAAGGAAATGCTAAGGAAGCCATCCCATTTCTGAGAAAAGTCTTTCAAAATGAAGAAGATATGTTAAAATATATGTTGTTGTTTTATAACCCTAATCACGAACAAACAGGATAGAAAGGAAGGAATATATGGGAAATGTCTATTCGTGTCAGACCTGCGGCTTGGCAACAACAGACAAAGGTCACCTTTGTAAGCCAATACTGGCAAAGAAGGCCGTTGCATGTAAATTTTGTGGTACGATAACAGGCGACCCCAGGCATGTGTGTGCGCCCAAGGTTGTTAATTTGAAGTACGTCTGCGATTCCTGCGGCCGGCTTGCCGCGAAGCGTGAGATGCTTTGTCGTCCATCACCCGTGGCAAAACCAAAGAAACTCGTAAAGAAAACAGTTCCAAAAAAAGCAGTAACCTCTAAAAAAACAAAGAAATAAGCCGATTCATAGCGCTTGATTTGTATTTAAGCACCTATCAATAGAAATGATAGATGTAACTGATAGGGAAGTTGCTTAAAAACTGTTTATTTCGAATGAAAGTTTACACATCCGTTTTATCTAAGATGATACGTTAGCAAAGTTACATTTTATTGGTCGGGGCGAGAGGATTTGAACCTCCGACCTCCTGCTCCCAAGGCAGGCGCGCTAGCCAAACTGCGCTACGCCCCGTTCAATAAACTCGTATCGCATAAAAGCACTACAAGGGGGATATTATACGCCACACATGTTAAAATACAAGCAAAAATATTTAATTAATTTATACCATTCTATGGTGTATAGAAAAATATCTTTACAAGGTGTTGAGAAAAAAGGGTATTATTTCGTTAGATAAGTCAGAATTATTGCTTTAGAACATTTTGTACTTTTTGCTTGACATAAAGTGTTATTATTTTAAAATAGTCGCATAAAAAAATACCGTAGCACACATACCGACAAAGGCAAACCCTGGGTAACTAGGGGACGCAAAGTAAAGGGTCTTTAAAAGATCAAGAAGTAGTGTAATAAAGATAGCCTTACTGCCGAAGATGTTTTTTTGAATATCTTTGCAGTAAGGTTTTTTTATTTAAGGACAAATAATATTTAACAAATAAAATATTAGGAACATTATAGTGCGCGGTTTTGTTTTATAAAACAACTGTAATTTACATTGTCAGTCTTTCTAGGAGTTCACAATGAGTATCCAGCAGAAAGAAAAGTTAAAACGTAAAACTAAAAAAAAATATAACGAAAAGAACCTTTCCTTAAAAAATGTTTATACAGACAAAGCAGAAAGAAGTTGCCTTATGTGTGGGAAAAAATTTATTAGCAGAGGTCCACATAACAGAAGGTGCCCGAAGTGTAACCAAAAGATAGATCAGGCCGCTGAAAATACCTTTTACATGCCAACCGTATATAACAATGACGGTGGTAGTGCAGGAGACTTTATACCAGTAGTGTCGTGAGTATCAGAACGTCAAAATAACTTATCAAAAGGGTTGTGTAATTATTTATAACACAACCCTTTTCTGTTCATTATCTATTTGAAACATTCCCCTTCCTTTCGATTCAACCATCGTCTTTTTCAGCAGTTTTTATAGATCGCCAGATTGTAGCATTACTCTTAGCATAAACCAAGGATACATTAGGCTCACTGCACGAGAAAATGCATTCGAGCTACTCTATACCGGACTGCAAGCCGTAGAACCCCGCGTTCATATGAATTAGGCATATTCATCTAACTGATTACCTGCTTGAAGTAGGTGAAAAATAAGATTATTTTCTTGCGTTTTTATCAAAATAGTAGTTAATAATCGTTATACCACCAAAATTAAGTTTATTCACACCAATTCAAAAATGCGAGGAACGATGAGAATTCTGTCGGGTTTAAAATTTTCCATTATTTTCTTGTGTTGCTGTGTGGGGATATTTATTGGTTTATGCTGCTACACATTTTATTATGCAAATGGGGCATCCTATCTTTCCAACGAACCTAAGGCTTGCGTTAACTGCCATATCATGCGTGAACAGTACGATGGTTGGCAAAAGGCGAGTCATCATGCCGTTGCAACGTGCAACGATTGCCATATACCGCATGAATTTGTGTCTAAATATTTAACAAAGCTAAAAAACGGTTTCTGGCATTCGAAGGGTTTTACCTTGCAGGATTTCAGTGAGCCAATTCGGGTACTTCCAAAAAATCGTGCCATTTTACAAAAGAATTGTCTGTATTGTCATGGAGAATTCGTGAGCGAGATTGCTGCCCATCCGGGCAACGATCGGCAAATGTTAGATTGTATCCATTGTCACAGTAGCGTCGGACATGGTCCGGCACGCTAGATTGAGGAGAAATAAAGCCATGAATCGTCAACCGCCAGTTTATTTTCGATATAGTGTAAAGATTATCTATTTGTTCATAATTGTTGTGGTTGCAGCGACGACCGTGGGAGTTATTTTTCTGTTAAAAAATGTCACCCAACGCAAAGAAGAGGCGAAACAGCACGTGTTTCGCGTAGTGGAAGTGACTGAGGATACCATTGATCCTATAGTATGGGGTAAAAATTACCCACGACAATACGATGGGTATCGCCGGACAGTCGATACAGAACGGACCAGACATGGTGGAAGTGATGCCTTCAATAAGCTCGAAGAAGACTCGCATTGGCGTGAGATCTTTAAAGGATATGCCTTCGGGGTGGATTATCGGGAAGACCGTGGCCATGCCTACATGCTATCTGACCAGGACATAACGGAACGTATTAAAATAGTTAAACAGCCGGGAGCATGCCTGCACTGTCATTCATCTGTCCTGTCTGCTTACCGTGAGGCAGGCATCAAAGCAGGTGTACCAGCGGATGATGCCTATCGGCAAGAACAAATTATGAAAGGTTTTGAAATAGTCTGTGCCATGCCGTATGATGAGGCTCGCAAGATGGTCTCTCATCCTGTATCATGCATAGATTGCCATGATCCTGACACCTTGCAATTACGGGTTACCCGACCTGCCTTTCTTAATGCACTTCGGATATTAGCCACTTCTGATTATCCATTACCTCATTTACCCAGTATTGAACGCTGGCGTAAAGACGGGCGCAAAGGCGAGTATGATGTCAACTCCATGGCAACACGACAGGAGATGCGTTCTTTTGCCTGCGGTCAATGCCACGTGGAATATTACTTTAAAGGAGAAGGCAAACTCGTAACTTATCCATGGAATAAGGGCATGGGAGTAAGTGAGATTGAAAGCTATTATGACGAGATGGGCTTTAAAGATTGGACACACAAAGCCAGTGGCGCGCCCGTGCTCAAAGCACAACATCCTGAGTTTGAAATGTGGAGTCAAGGGATTCATGCCCGCAGCGGCGTGGCATGCGCAGATTGTCATATGCCCTACAAGCGCGAAGGTGCAATTAAAATCAGCGATCACCATGTACGTAGTCCATTATTGAATGTTTCCAATGCGTGCCAAACCTGTCATCACTTCAGCGAATCGGAGCTCAATGCACGTGTCGCATTGATTCAGGACAATACGAGAGACTTAATGGGTCGTGCTGAAGTTGCGGTTGTTGCCCTCATTCACGATTTGCAACGTGCGCAAGAATTTGGAACACCTGCCGAACAACTGAAAGCAGCGCACACCTTACACCGTAAGGCTCAGTGGCGATTAGACTTTGTCGCGGCAGAAAATTCCATGGGCTTCCACGCCCCTCAGGAAGCCGCACGTATTCTGGGCGAGGCAATTGATTATGCACGGCAGGGGCAGATTGAGGTATTAAAATTGAAAACGTCAACACGGTAAAACAATAATTTCTTATAAGATCAAATTATTCCGTTTAAGTCCCAATTAACTAGGAGGATTCAGGAGGCTGTGTTTTCCAGGGCTATTTTACAAATCCCTCACCTCCTTTACGTTCGACTGAGCTCACGACGAAGTCTAATGGGGACTCTCTATGCCATACATCGTATAACCCGCTTAAATAAAATGAAAATTCCTATACAAT
>JAUPKS010000001.1 GCA_030837315.1 Planctomycetota bacterium | reverse complement strand
GTGCCTTGTCTGCAAAGGAGCTTCCATCATAAGCTATCAACATCTTGGTAAACGGTTTGAATTCAGATGGTGTAATGAGTACCGGCTTATGGGTCTGTCGTACTACAAATTCAACATTGGTGCCCAAAAACACATCGCGCCATTCAGCATGAATACCCATTTTACCCATAGAAATCAAATCACAGTCATCAGCGGATTTAACAATCTCGTGACTCACAACCCCTTCCCGTATTTCCCGGCTATACGTTATACCCGCCTGACTGCATTTTCCCTCTACCAGATTCAAGGTAGCATCAGCTTGCGATTCCATCATCTCTCTGATGGTCTGATTAAAAGTCCCATACGGTACCATACCACCAATACTCGTGCCAATATCGTGGATCAATGGGCCAGTTAATACCTTTACATCCTTAACAAACAATCCTCTGATACTGGCTTTAAAGAGGCGCGCCAAGCTTACAGCATAATCAGCCGCTGTGAGGCTATTTTCAGAACCGTCAGTAGGGACAAGGATTTGCTTTATCATGAATACAATGCCTCCGATTGTCTGTTTTTAAAAATGGTATGCTAAAATTATGATTTTTGTTTTTCTTAAGTTTTCAATGACACAAGAGCGCTGCGATTATTACCAAATAACAAGATTTTGTCAAGCTAAATATGAGGTTTCAAATATCTAAGGCACACCGTTAAACCTTCCCCAACTATTATGAATTTTATTGACCATCTGCTGTTAATTGATGTATAATTTGCAATTAATATTACACACCTGTCTTTTGTTAAGTCGGTATTTTACAATTGGTTAAAAAGTGAGGAAATTCTTAGTGTTTTTAGATTTACGCATATGGATAAAGCTATTGTGAAAGAAATATTCCTATTGATCCTTGAGGTTATCAAGGCATTCTGTGAGATGATATGCAAGGGGATAAAGAGTTTTTTTAGTCTGATCTGGGACAGATTTTTCGGTATGGCAGATGTTTCTTCCATCGACAAGGCAGAAGAGCAAGAGTGGGGAGTTACCGGTGAAGATACATGGCCGACTGCGCCAAAGGCGCCGTCCGTCAAGCATGAAGAACCTAAACCACAGCTTGAAAGAAAAGAGATTATACCTGCACCGGAAATCCCCGAACTTCCCGATGGCTATGGAGACAACCGGATTGTGCTGATGGTACGGGACCCGGAGTGGCTGTTTACCTATTGGGAGATACGAAAAGAGGTTATGAACAATGTTCTCAATACATTTGGTAGTCTGGCGCATAGTGCGAAAATTGTATTGAGGGTTTATGATGTAACAGATATTATCTTTGATGGTAACAATGCCCATAAATACTTCACTATTGAGATACCTGGCGGAGCGCGAAGCTGGTATATTCATGTGGGCGAACCAAGCAGGTCGTTTTGTGTAGATATTGGGTTCCTTACCCCGAATGGGACATTTCGCATCCTCTCCAGATCGAATACCGTAAGGACTCCGCGGGCGGGCATATCTGAGGTGATTGACGAAACGTGGATGAGCATTGCGGAGCTTTATGAAAAGATAAATATAGATGCCCCTATGGGGCTTGGTATCAGTGAATCTGTGTTTGAAAGGGCACACAAGGGTTTGGCGGACATACTGAAAGAAGGCGTGTCCTCGTCTGACTCTCCGGCCAGTTCGCCGATTTCAAAAAAATAATTCATGGAAAAAGGTTACCTCTCATTAATTTTGCATGCGCACCTGCCATTTGTCCGTCATCCGGAATACGCTGAATTTCTTGAAGAAGACTGGCTCTTTGAGGCCATTACCGAGACCTACATTCCCCTCATTGATGTCTTTGACAAACTGATCGACGACGGGATTGATTTTCGAATAACCATGTCATTGACCCCGCCGCTGATCTCGATGCTTACTGATCCGCTTCTGCAATCCCGCTACATTCGTTATAGCGAGAAGCGGATTAACCTTGCAGAAAAAGAAATCGAAAGAACGAAACATCAACCGGATTTTCACCGGCTTGCACAGATGTATCACAGGCATTTTACCAATGCACGATACGTCTTTTCAGAAAAATACCATCGAAATATTGTAAAAGCCTTCAAAAAATTTCAGGATATGGGTAAGTTGGAGATAATTACCTGTGGGGCTACCCATGGTTATTTACCCCTTATGAATAGTAATGTGAATGCCATGCGTGCCCAGGTGCACGTGGCAGTAAATCATTACGAGAAACATTTTGGCCGAAAGCCTCGCGGAATATGGCTTCCTGAATGTGCCTATGAGCCAGGGGTAGATAAGATACTCAGGGAAATGGGTATTCGCTTTTTTATTACCGAAACACATGGAATCCTTTTCGCCTCCCCAAGGCCAAAATATGGTCATTATGCCCCCATTTTCTGTCCGTCAGGTGTAGCCGTTTTCGGCAGAGATATGGAATCTTCCAAACAGGTATGGAGCGCTAAAGAAGGATATCCGGGGGATTTTTTCTATCGTGAATTTTACCGTGACGTAGGCTTTGATCTCGATTACGATTACGTAAGACCATATCTCCATGGGGATGGCAAGCGTACGAATATCGGTATTAAATATTACCGGATTACCGGCAAGACCGATCATAAGGAACCTTATTCCTACGAAAAGGCCATGGATAAGGCTGCAGAGCATGCAGGAAATTTTATGTTTAATCGGGAGAAGCATATCGAATACCTGTCCACGGTAATGGATCGGAAGCCCATTGTTGTCGCACCTTACGATGCAGAGCTTTTTGGTCACTGGTGGTTTGAAGGACCGGATTGGATCAATTTCCTGTTCAGGAAGATTGCCTTTGACCAAAAGACAATCTCATTGATTACGCCGATGGAATATCTTGAAATGTATCCCGTTAACCAGGTTTCCACGCCGTCTCTCTCAAGTTGGGGATATAAGGGCTACCATGAATATTGGCTGAACGAGAGCAACGATTGGATTTACCGACACCTTCACAAAGCGGCAGAGCGTATGGTTGAATTGGCAAAGGCATATTCTCGCATACATGAGAATTCTTTGCAGAATCGGGCACTCAATCAGGCCGCGCGAGAACTCTTGTTAGCACAGAGCAGCGATTGGGCATTTATTATGAAGACGGGCACCATGCTGGAATATGCCATGAAGAGAACCAAAGAGCACCTCTTTCGTTTTACGAAACTCTATGATGATATCCGATCCAACAAAATCGACGCCGCATGGCTCTCCGACATAGAAGACAAGGATAATATATTTCCAGACATTGATTATCATGTCTACCAATAAACACCACATAATTTATTGTATCCTGTAGAGGATGAAAATACATGCCGTCTGAAATGATGAAATGGCCACGCGTACCTTTATGAGATTCGTTTGATGAAAGCATCATCATAAAAACAGGATATAATAAGAAAGAAATTTTAAAGATTGCCCTACCAAAATCAGAAAAATCAAAAGTAACGAAGATCCCGGTAAAGGTAAGTTAACAAATGGTAAAAATTCCCAACAGGTTATAAAACTTGGAACAATTCGTCCAATACCCGCGGGGAGTTTAATTGTGTTCGAGCGAAAGGAGAAATCAGTAGCATGAAAGTACCAAGAGAAGTCGGAAAACATACAAGGGATAAAGTTTATGCAGAAAACGATCCATATATGCCACCGAAGGGGAAGAGCCTGGTGGGGGTTGCTATTTGTAAGGATTGTACCGCTGTTTATCATAATAAAAAGTGGTTTCTCGATGGGAAAATGTATGAAGAAAAGAAGGCATTGAAGGATGTCCATTGGGTAATCTGTCCCGCATGTAAGAAAACGAAAGAAAATGTGCCGGGAGGTGTCGTAACACTCAAGGGAGATTTTTTGCAAGAGCACAAACAGGAAATAATGAATCTTATCCATAATGAAGATGCGCGTTCGAAGAAATATAACCCGTTAAAAAGGATTATGAAGATTAACGAAAAGGGTGGCGAGATCGAGATACTTACGACAGAAGGCAGACTGGCGCAGCGTCTTGGATCTATTTTGTTCAAGGCGTATAGTGGTGAAGTGGAATACAAAAAACACGAAAATACAAAATTTATGCGTGTGGAGTGGAGGCGCTAATAGCTTACGTTTATAAATTTACAGAGGAGTCAATTTCATGATTAAAATTGAAAAAATTCTGTTTCCTACAGATTTTTCTTCATGCGCAAAACATGCCTTAAAGTATGCCCTGGACTTTGCCTTGGAGCGTGGGGCGAAACTCTATATTTTGCATGTAATCCCTAAGCTGAACATTCCGGTCGGGACGGGCGGATTGACCTTCCCGGTATCAAAACTCTACGATGATATGGAACAGACTGCGAAAAAGAATATTCACCACCTGATACCCAAGCGATTTCTCGAGAAGGTAAAGGTTGAAAATATTATTGTGCGGGGAGCACCATTTCAGGAAATCATTAAAGCCGCAAAAAAATATGATGTTGACCTGATTACCATTGCTACACACGGTCGAACAGGAATTTCACACGCACTTTTGGGAAGCACGGCGGAAAAGGTCGTGAGAACAGCGCCATGCCCGGTTTTGTGTGTCAAATACCCTGAACACGAATTTGTGCAGCCTTAGAATTCAGTTTCACATGTAATGATATTATGATAAACGACACAAATGAGTCCGCCCTTAAGAAAGGGGAATTTGTTTGTGTCGTTTGCAACAGAGAATAAATATCCATGTATTCTTTGGTATACATGGCATTTGCCAGCACACACAGGTATCATGCATCAAGAATGCAATGGTATTCACAATAATTCTATTTCTATCCCTTCGCTTCCTGTTCGTTATTTCAGAAACATTTCGTAATAACTCGATTCGGACATCAATAACTTTTACCTTGTATATTGGCTACCATGGAAATCATTGTTGAAAAGACGAATGGCCTCCCTATTCAACAATCTGCGATTGAGATTGTTGAACGCAAAGGCTTAGGCCATCCGGATACCTTATGCGACCGCGCTGCCGAAGAATTGAGTATTGCCTTCTCCAAATATTATTTAGAAAGGTTCGGCAGGGTGCTGCATCACAATATTGACAAGTGCCTTCTTGTGGGTGGACGTTCTGAGGTTTGTTTCGGTGGGGGGAAAGTGACAACCCCCATGCACTTGATTGTTGTCGGGCGGGCAGTAGAATTGGTAGGAAAGGAAAAGGTTCCTTTGGAAGAGATCGCCAGGGAAACAACCTACCGATGGTTAAAAGAACGGTTGAGATTTATAGAACCTGAAAAGAATGTTATCGTTGAAACAAGGATTAGAACTGGCAGCGCGGAGCTGCGGGCGACCTTTGATAGCTCGATTCCGTTAGCAAATGACACCTCGATTGGTGTCGGTTTTTCACCCATGACCGAAACGGAGTCGCTTGTTTATCACACCGAACAATTCTTAAATTCGTCAGAGGCGCAAGGGGATTATCCCATGATTGGCGAGGACATCAAAATCATGGGCATAAGGATAAATAACTGTATAAACCTCACGATTGCTATGGCCTTTGTTTCAAAATTTATTGTTTCAAAAGATGAATATTTTAAAATAAAAACAAAGCTGCTTGAATATATCCGGGCATTTGTGAAAAAATTGACAAGCTGCGAAGTCTCCATTTCACTCAATGCTGCAGATGATTACAAAAAGGGGATTGTCTATTTGACGGTGACGGGAACCAGCGCCGAGTGCGGGGATGATGGTCAAGTAGGCAGGGGAAACAGGGCCAACGGCTTGATTACCCCTTACCGGCCAATGACCCTCGAAGCTACGGCAGGGAAAAATCCTATTACCCATACGGGTAAATTATATAACCTGGTTGCTGGCGAGATATCCGCTGAGATAACGAAGGATCCGGATATCTCTGAGGCGGAATGTTATCTGGTAAGTCAGATAGGGATGCCCATCACAGAACCACAAATTGTGCATCTAAAAATCCGTTCCAACCTTCCTGAAAAAGCAGCGGAAGAAAAATGCAGGGACATCATAAAAAAACATCTCAGTCAAATGCCCCAATTATGGACTGGGATTTTAGAAAGACACTACTCATTGTTTTAGTGAGAGATTGGCTTAGAAGTTGAAAGGTGAAAGTTATAAGTTTGAGATTCAACGGAGCAACTTTCAACTAAAACTTACAACTTTACCTCAGTGAGATTCCGGAGTATCCAGGGCGAATTATTACCGATTAATTGAGGATTAGCCTATGGTTACCAATACCACGGTGAAAGGGACATTGGTCTCCTTTCTTGTGGGAATTACAGAGCTCAATATCGATACGGTAGAAATCGTCGATATCAAAAAGATAAAGAGTTCTCCATCATATCCTGACGTAATTCCCAAACAGATGGTGGTTAAGGTTGAAAGGAGAATTGTTGAAGCCAGGGCGGTCGATTTCCTGGTAAAGTTTTGTCCACCGGGAGTTGTCATTGTAGAGGCATCTATTGATTTGGAGAATATCCTGGGTGAACATGTCTTTGATATTAAACGAAGCCTCATTGTAGAATGCAGGACTATCTTGTGGGAATATCATTGCGACCCTTATTTTGATGAAGAGTACAGCGTGTACTGTGTATCTGATTACCAGGGAGATCCAGAAAACACTATTTCAGAGCATAAGGATAGCATCGCAGGGCTTCTAAAGACAGAACGCATACCGTTAGATGAGGAAGAGATCAATTCCACGCTTAAATTTAACATTAAGTATTCGAAAGATGATTTAACGATTGTTGATTGGGATGGAGCGTTTGTATTTGATCCACGCGGTGATTTTGCCAGCAATATTGAACTTTTCGAGATTGCAAACCTCCAATTATTAAAATTGAGGGTATTGGAGCACGAGTTAGAGGAACGCATGGAGAAGGCCGCACGACTTTTGCAAAGAACTACAGCAAGAAAAATTCCATGGTTCAAATCCAGAGAGATCCGGCACTCCTTGCGTGAAATTATACAGATACGTACTGAATCCATCCAGGAATTTGCGGCAACAGAGCGGAATATTAACCTCATTGGGGATTGGTATTCAGCCCGTTTGTTTGATCTGATAACCAAAAAACTCCACCTGGAGGCGTGGAAGACGAATATTAACAAAACGCTTGATGCCCTGGAAGATATTTACAGTATGATCTCTGAGAATTTTTCCATGTCCTTTTCTACAACCCTTGAATTAATCATTGCCTTTGGATGGTTCTTTTTGTTAGTCGGATATTTTTCATTGTTCTTTTTAGAGGTATTACAGAAAAAATAATATTTTGAAAAAGGAGACTATGACGTATATGTTCAGAAAATTTAACTTTAAAGGGTGGTATGAACAAACCCTGTCCCTGTATGTTTTGAACAGGGATTGTTTGTCCATGCAGAATTTAACCAAAAATACGTGGATATATATGAAGATAATGATCGTCTTGTTTTTTGCAACATGCTTTGTAACAGCGAGTTTTACTTTTAATACCTTTGCAGAAGAAAAAGGTTTGGGTACCATCAGTGGCACCGTTAAGGCCAAAAAGGCAAAGTATCTCAAGGATACTATTGTTTATATCGAAAATGTACCAAATGCCTTTGAACCTCAGAAGGAACATGCGGTTATGGATCAGAAAAATATGACCTTTATCCCGCATGTGCTTCCCCTGGTAAAAGGGACTACCGTCGATTTTCTTAACAGCGATTTGGTTCAGCACAACGTCTATTCTCCAGACACCGTGGCAGATAACTTTAACTTAGGGACATGGCTGAAGGGTGAGACAAAACCTTTTACGTTTAACAAATTAGGAATTGCCTCCATTCGTTGTAATGTGCACGTCGATATGCTGGCCTACGTCCTTGTCCTTCAAAATCCGTACTTTGCCAGGGTCGATAACGAAGGGAGGTTTTCTATCACGAATGCACCAGAGGGAACGTATCTCATAAAGTCATGGAACGAACGGTTCAAGGCTGAGGATCAGCAAGTCGAGGTCAAGGCAGGCGTCATATCGAGCGTCGCGTTCGAGTTAAAATAATTTTAATTAAGTTGGTTTTCGGGAGGCATGGATAAATCCTGTCCCTGCATGTTTTGAACAGGGATTGTTTGTCCGTGCCTAATTATTTTCCCTTGACATTTAAGTGCTATGGATGTTAAAAGGGACAAACAAATTGATTTACGCTAATAAAACGTTTCGATAAGGGCAAACCCTGAGTGATCAGGGGACGCAAAGTAATAGGGTCTTCTTAATACAAGGATGTAGTTTAAGAGAAGATAGCTATATCCTTATATTAAGTCGTAAAAAGACAGCCTTACTGCCGAAGATGTATCAAATAAACATTTTTGCAGTAAGGCTTTTTTTGTTTACGCTTCAAAGAATTTGACTTAGGAGATATCCATGCTCAATGGTCAAACAAAAGAAGGCATTAATAATAAAGCGACTCCAGAAAAAAGCTCCGCCCAGGCGCCAGCCTTACTAGTTGCATTAG
>JAUPKS010000072.1 GCA_030837315.1 Planctomycetota bacterium | reverse complement strand
TTGGTAATCATTGCCATCAAGGGATTTCCCGTATCTTCCCCGCCATGTGCATACGGTTGAAAAATTGTCATATAACAACGCTGGAGTTGGAGCAGGGTTGCTAATGACATAATTATGTAAAGGATTTTCAGGACGTATCTTTGTTTCCTCCACAGAACAAAGTAAAAAGAGATAAGAAAAATGAAGGAAAGAGGCGCCAGGATTTCCTTGCACATGGTCATGAGAATAAATGAAGCAGTGGTAATGATGACCAGAGATGCCTTTGTATTATGTGACCCTGCCTCTTTATACATAGCCATAAAACCTATATACGTTATCAACACGAAGGGAACTAACAGCGTTTCTGCAAAGATAAGCTGGGACTCAGGGAACGCAGGGAAAAAAGCGATAAAGAGCGTCCCTATAATTCTTGCTTGATTCGAGCATTTGAAACACCCTAAAAGTTTCCATACAAGCGCAATGGTCAACAATCGAAAGGAAAGAGATACCGTATGCCATATGCCCGGATGTCCTTTAAATAATAGAGAAGACACCCACTCAAATGATTCAGGAATCGGACGATGCAGCCATACGTTGGTATCGAAGGGATTAAAATAACTGAACAATCTTTGAGGCCAGCTCTCAAAGTAACTTATATGATAAGGCCTGAAGTCGTTGACCAGAAAATACTCGCACTGCTGTAAAAGCATCATAGCCGGAATATAAGCGGCAAAGATACAGAGAAGAGTAATCATTCCGGATTTAGACCGTAAAAACATACTATGTTTTTTTCACCTCGTCGAGAATTTCCCGGGCTTTTAGCCTGCTCGTATTGATAGAGTTGGCTAAAATAGCCTCTACGGTTGGGGTGGGAGCGGCCACCATGAATATCTGGTAAGAAAATAGCCCTTTTGAGACATGTATCAAAAAATCATTGATCGATAGCAATATTTTTGAAAACACATTCAGCCCAATTGCCTTTGGGAAAGGGGCGGGAATGCCCCGCATTTTCTCAATTTTGTACCCGCATTGCATAAAAAGTTTTTGCAGTGTCTTGAACGTATATAACCTGGAATGGGTAATATCCAAAATACCCCTCTGCCCGTAATTGAAACGACCCATCAGCAACTGTAATCTAACAATAAAAAAAGCCACATTACCCGTTGTCACTATTAATTTAGGATGCCTGGCCCTGACACACCTTCGTAAACTATCTAAAAATGCCTCTGGCCTTTTAAAATGCTCAATAACATCTAAAAGGAGAACAACATCGTAAGAGCTTAAATCCTGTACAAAAATATCTTTCGCCTCGTCCCACAGATAAAAATTTTCAAAAACCTCTTTATCTTTCGGTTCATACATATCTATTCCTGTTAACACACAATTTTTTTTGCGTAACTCCCTTGCAAAGTTACCGGGACCGCAGCCTATATCTAAGACCCGGCTTCCCTGTTTGATTTCATCTACCGCGAGTGTATGTGATGACGTGTACCCCAGTTTTAAGTCATAGAATAGGTTGGCATTCTTATGAAGGTCAAATTTCCTGTCATACAAGAGATTTACTGTGTGGAATCGGCTTAATAGCGTTGTCATAATAACATTTTTAGCGTATTTGATCCCATCCACCCGGCATATTTCATCCCCATAATAGGTAGGAATAGGTACTTCTTTCATGGTAAAATTAGCCGCGAGTAGCTGTATTATTATTTCTGTATCAAAATGGAAATTATTTGAATTGTATTGAAATGGAATTTGTGAAAGAGCCGCAACACGGTAGACCCTGTAGCCTGAATGAAACTCGGAAAAATTTGTTTTCAATAAGATGTTTTGAATCGTAGTTAAAATTTTGTTGCCTACGAATTTGTAGAGGGGCATACCTCCTCTCCGTGCAGCGCCTTTTGTTAACATACGTGAACCAAAAACTGCATCGGCAGAATTATCCAGCAAAGGTTCAATCAAGGTGGGTATACATTCAGGGGCGTATTGTCCGTCACCATGAAGTAAGACAACAATGTCAAAATTGTTTTTTATTGCATACGAATAACCAAGTTTCTGATTTCCCCCATACCCCTGATTTTCTTCGTTACATAAGATTGTAACGGGATATTTATTTTTGCTTTCCGAGTATTTGACGCCAACCTCAAAAGTCTTATCCTTCGATGAATCATCAATGACTAAAATTTCTGTGTCATAATGAAAAATTTCTTCGGGAATTCTATGTAAAACTTTTTCGAGCGTTGTCTGTGCCTCGTAAGCGACAACAAAAATAAGTATTCTCGGTTTTTCTTTCATAAAAAATCAAGCTAGAAAGTCCCCTCTTGGGAGGGGATTTAGGGGTGGGTAAGTCGGCAACTTCGTGAGATATTCATCTCGTTAGAAATGAGTCTCCATCCGAAATGGCGGAGTTTGAGTAAATACCGTATGGGAGGGGCATGAAGACTCTTCCACATCTTCTAACGGAACTCACTAAGATTCCACAATCAGGGAACCCACCCCTTATAACCCCTCCCAAGAGGGGAATAACCCATGCCACCCTGTGACCAGCATAAATAAAATGAAAATTCCTATACAAGTAAAT
>JAUPKS010000071.1 GCA_030837315.1 Planctomycetota bacterium | reverse complement strand
TTCATATCACTTTCACATACGTGGCCTGTGGCCCTTTTTCACCCATTTCTTCACTAAAACGCACTTCCATTCCGACCGCCAGTTCTTTAAATTTATGGTTCTGCACGCTGTGTTCATGAAAATAGACCTCACGATTATCCACTGTGGTAAGAAAGCCATAGCCCTTATCTGAGAACAGTGCTTTTATCCGTCCGTGTGGTGGTTGCTCATGGTGTTTCACATCGCCGCGCTGCCTCCTGGCAAAATCTTCCAGCTTGCGACGCGCATCATGAAAGGCATCTCTTATTGCAATATAGAGGTCTGTGTTTGGATCAAGTTTCACCACAAGTTCTGAACCAGGAACTGTCATGTCAACACACACGTTATAGAGTGACCTGTTGGGAATGGCCTCTACGATGATCCTGCAGCTCATGATCCTGCTGTAATACTTATCTAACTTCTCAGCATGTTCACGGATATTCGCTTCGATCGATTCGGTGAGTTCAAAATTGCGAGATGTAATTTGCAAAGGAAGTATCATGCTATTTATTCCTCCATAATTCTGCGAATTGGTTATTTTGAGCTGGTTCCCCTAAATTCAAAATGGAGCGGGCGAAGGGAATCGAACCCTCATACCCAGCTTGGGAAGCTGGTATTCTGCCACTGAATTACGCCCGCCTTATATGTCTATGGTATGCAGTTTTACCTCTTCAGCAACGGGTCCCTGTATCTTTTGAACAGGGAATGAAGACGGATAATTCATAGCAACTACCGATTCGTTAAATCGTGAGCCCTGATAGGTGTCTCTCCGCTCCAATTCCCGTGTTATCCCACAGGTAATCTCGGCCTTGCTGGCCTTCCATATGGGTGATATAAGAAAATTGCCGTGCGTGTCGCCTACGAGTCGCTGTATAGTCACATCCGCTGGAATACGCTCCAAGAAGTCAGCTGCAATCCGGGTATAGCTATTCATGTCTAATGTTTGTACCTTGCCTTGAAAATACTCTTCAGCCAACGCCGTATTTTTAGCCACATATAAATGATGAAGTTTTATACCCTGTATGCCTAAACTTGCTACAGCCTCAGCTGTTTCCATCATGTCTTCTCTCGTCTCACCGGGTAGACCTAAAATAACATGAACACATATATTTATGCAAGTTTTTTTTGTGCGATGTATGGCATCCAAAAATATCCTGTAATTATGTCCCCGGTTGATCCGATCTAAGGTCTTGTCGTGTATGGATTGGAGCCCATATTCGATCCAGACGTGATATTTTTTTGTATATCCGTTGATAAGGCTGAGAATATCATCCGTAATGCAATCGGGTCTCGTGCCGATAGAAATTCCTACAATATCCGTATCATTAAGTGCCTCTTCGTAGCAAGCTCTTAATATTTCAACATCGGCATAGGTATTTGTAAAAGATTGAAAATAAGCGATAAATTTTTCTGCCCCATATCTCTTTTTATGAAATGCCTTACCCTTTTCAATTTGTTCCTTTATAGGAAGAGACGGCCCTTTGGCATTGGGGCTAAAACTCTCATTGATACAATAGGTACAACCTCCCACTGCTACACGGCCGTCGCGATTAGGGCAGGTAAAACCAGCATGAAGCGGTATCTTGTGCACTTTACAAGAAAAATATTCCTTCAGGTATTCACTGAATGGGAAAAACCGGTATTTAGAAAGGTATGGTTTTTGTTGAAATGGCAATATTCTGTCTTTCATAACGCAACTCTATCACGAATCTGAAGAATTATCAAATACAAATATTTGAGATTTGGAATTTGTAATAGGGGTTTTAAAATTATAAAACACCTTTGGTTCTGACTTGCCAGGGGTAGATGAAAAATTACCCAGGCAACCATTTCTATTTATACATGGTATTCATGTCGGGCTTGTAGAAGCGGTAGGTATTTTTGCCACGCGCCTTGGAAAGGTACATGGCAATGTCTGCCTTTTTGATCAAGTCTTCTGTGGTATCAGCATCAAGTGGATAAAGACTGATACCAATGCTCGTAGTGGTGTGGATTTCGTGGCCTTCGAGTTTGAAGGGCTGGTTTAATGCATCAATAATTTTCGTTGCGACGATGATCGTGTTGAGGGCATGAACAAGATCGGGGAGGACGATCGTAAATTCATCGCCACCTGTCCGGGCAACCGTGTCTCCCTCACGCACACATCGCCTCAGCCTCTCGGCGACCTTCTTCAGCAGCAAATCACCTATATGGTGGCCCAGGGTGTCATTAATGGCCTTGAAGTGATCGAGGTCAAGAATCATAATAGCCACCATCTTTTCACTACGCTTAGCATGGGCCAGTGACACATGCAGACGATCTTGAAATAGATTGCGGTTGGGCAAGTCGGTGAGGGTATCGTGGTAGGCCATGTAGGTAATACGAGATTCCGCCTGCATGCGTGCAATCGCATTTCCTATGATTTCTGCTGTGATATGAAGCAGGGTTATATCTTCTTCATGCCATGTGCCAGTAGCTGCAACATTATCAAAACCAATGAACCCAGCCAATTTTTTTTCGGCATATACCGGCAGGATCAATATCGCCTTGATACCCTCCTTCTCAAATTCTTTTTTTTCTAAGGCAGCCTCAGGGGGCATCTTAGAAACATCTGCAATGTGAACCACATTGCCAGCATATAAGTTCTCCATCAACCAGGGGAACATTGCAGAGGGGAGATTTTGGAGATGCTGCATTTGAGGTGCAACCTCTTCGTCACACCATTCATGGGTGTTGTCCATAACAATGCCGTTATCCCGAAACTGGAAGAGGTATGCCCTCCCCGCTTCACTCAACCGGCCGACATCGGTCAATGATTTGAAAACGGCATTGTCAAAGTCTGAAAGT
The DNA here is from genome assembly GCA_030837315.1 of Planctomycetota bacterium. Taxonomy (GTDB): domain Bacteria; phylum Planctomycetota; class Brocadiia; order Brocadiales; family Brocadiaceae; genus Brocadia. The sequence continues at coordinate 7,787 of JAUPKS010000071.1, read as the reverse complement.
GCAACAAATCTTGTAGAAATACTTGCAATGGTCTTTTCAAAGTCTATTCTGCGTTTGAGGGCATCTTCCGATTGTTTTCTCTCGATGAACTGACCGATCTGGCAACCGATAGAGGACATAATCCTGAGCAGGTCTTCATCAGGCAGCTGTATCGCGTGGCTGAAAAATTCGATTATCCCAAGTATCGTGTTTCCAATCAAAATGGGGAAACCAAGAGCCCCCTGCAAACCCTCTTTAGCAGCGACTATCGCCCGGGGAAAGTTTGTATCAGAAGCAACGCTGGTAATCCAGAGGGGTTTTCTATTAGCGTAAACACTGCCTGGCAATCCGACACCGGGCGAAAAGATGGTGTGTCTCGTAAGCGCTTCAAATTCTGGAACCTTCAATGATGGCTTATGCCAGACTTCGGCACAACGCAACTCGTTGGTTTTTATGTCAATAGTCCAGAACGCACCCAAATCCCATTCCAGACTTTCACATATGGATTGAAGAATTTTCGGGATGACTTCTTTGCATGTGGCGGACTCTGCTAATACCTGAGTTGTGGCATACAACACGTTTTTACACCGTTTAATCCGCCTGGACTCAGTGATGTCAGTTAATGTGATAATACAACCAGCCACTGCGTCCTGTGGATTCCGTAACAAGGAAGCACTGAGAAGCAGACTGAATATTTTATTATCATTCTCATGAGCAGCGGCGGAATAGTTTAGACTCACCTCAATACCGCGAAAAATTTTGCCACGCAAAACGTCAGCAACACGGAAATTCGTTTCAATTTGCCCTTCGTCTTTAAGTCGAATCGGAAAGATAGTTTCGAACGGCTGGGACAATGAATCTCTGTTACAGATGGCATGGGCAGTTTTACTGGTGCGAATGATCAGACCATGTATATCGCACAGCACAATGGCATCTGTCGATTGATCCAGTACCGAGTGTACGAGACATTCAGCAGTTACAAACTCTTCATTGCGTTTCTGTTCTGTTGCTTTCAGTTGCACACGAAGCTCTTTGTTTTCAACCCGGACATCCTTCTTTGTCTTATCCCGTTTGTTCATAGTCTATTCTTATCATTTCCTATGACGAAGAGAGATTGAAAATCCATAGCGCTGAACAGCCGCATCCAAATTTCCCTTAAAAAGGGTATTGTAAAAACCTTGATAATAACATATATCAGTTTAAAAGCAGACCGACTTAAACTTCAACTATTTTTTCGATCTCTATCGTGATCTCTTCCTCTTCTCCATCATCAAGCGTTATGGTCTGATTGCTTTTTTTATACTCCTTTTTCTTTGTTATGATTTTGTAAATATCAGTTTCTAAATCTGCAAATTCGAAAAACCCGGCCCCATCCGACGAAGTTTTTTTGTTGATTTCTGTTGCCTTCCCCCTGAGCTTTACTTTTGCAGATTCGACAGTACCACCTTTAACGTCAACAACATACCCAAATATTTTCCCCTTTTTTATGGGAGTAGGCGACTGTGTCGGCATCGTTGACGTTGTAGGTATCGGCGTAGGTGTTAATGAAGGATTCGGTGTGGTTGTTGGCGTTGGGGTGTTTATGGCAAGTTTGTAAATTTTGCCATTCAAATCACAAAGATAAACTTCATTATCTTTATCAATTCCAAACGATGAAATATTAATGTTCTCTGTCAACAAAAGCGTATTAGTTGCTGGATTTACGCCATCATACTTTAATGCCCATATCCTACCGCTGCAATAATCACCATACAGATATTTTCCATAAAGTCCCGGAAATTTTTCCCCTCGATAAACATAGCCGCCAGTTACTGAACACCCGCCCTGATTGTCATGGCCATATTCCCATATTGGCAAGGTAAGTCCCGATGTATTGCAGGGAGAATCATGATAACAGTGATTTCCTTCCATTATCCTCCAACCATAGTTTTTTCCTTTTTCAATAGTGTCAATCTCTTCCCATAAACCCTGACCTACATCCCCCGCCCATAGCCAGCCCGTTGCAGGGTCAAAACTAAATCTCCAGGGATTGCGTAAACCATACGCGTAAATTTCTTCTTTAAATCCTTTTGTATTTCCCACAAAAGGATTATCAGGTGGTATACAATAATTCCTATTCCCCGAAGTGCAGTTTACATCGATACGCAATATCTTTCCAAGGAAAGATGATTGATTTTGTCCGTTATTCTGAGGATCACCGGCAGAACCCCCGTCCCCAAGTGCAATATATAAATAGCCGTCGGGACCAAAAGCGAGCTGGCCGCCGTTATGATTCCTGTAAGGCTGGTTTACCTGAAACAAAATACGCTCGCTCTTTTTATAAGCGGAATTAGGGTTTGTTATGCTTGCTGAGTATCGTGCAACAACAGAGCGAAGCGGATTAGACGCCGTGTAATTCACATAAAAGTATCCGTTGTTTTCGTAGTCAGGATGAAAGGCAAGTCCCAGCAACCCTAGCTCGCCGCCGGCGATTACTTTGTCTCGTATATCTAAAAAAGTCTTTGCTGAACTTGCCTCTGAAATATTTTCAAAAACGTAGATGAGCCCGTGTTGCGACACGACAAAGAGCCTGTTTGTCCCGTCATTGGCATGTTGTAAATCTACCGGATTGTTAAATGAAAGATTTGGGAATGCATCCTGTAAGATATACTGCTGGTTTTGTTGGGCGTTAGCAGCGCAGGACACATTGAGCGCTAAAAAGAAAATTATCGCTATGCTAAAGAATTTCATAGTACATTTACTATAACATCTTAAACGAATAAATATAACAGAAAATACCGATACACGTGAGATATAACATCTTTTCCTATGGTCTCAATGGATCAGTTTGCCGTTTGCATAATCAGCGAATGCCCGCATCCAAATTACGTTTTAACCGGTTGGCTAACTCTTGCTCAATCCCGGCCTTATCCGGCATGTTGGCTTCATGGTATATCTTTGCCAAATTGTAATGATAGGTTGCATTATTCGGGTCCAAAGTAATCGCCTTATTGACTTCTTCAATGGCGGAGTCTGCCTGTCTATTCTTAAAAAACGCAATTCCTAAATTATTATGGGCATCGGTATTTCCCGGGTCAATACGCAGTGAATTTTTATATTCCCTTATTGCATCGTTGTACCGGCCTTTCACATCATAGGCAATTCCAAGATTGTAATGCGCTGTTGGATATGCATAGTATACTTCTGCTGCCTTTGATAGGGCAATAGTATATTCTTCTATGGCTTTATCAATGAGACCTTGTTGAAAATATTCCTTTCCCAGGTTGTTATGAGCATTAAAACTGCAAGAGTTGTTATTGACGGTATGGAACCACAGTGTTTGCTCATCAGTCCAAATCCTACTGTGTTTTATGGTAAAGACACAGTAAAAAATAAGTATGAGGACGAAGCACGACTTCACAAGAGAACGATACGTATGAATAATGTATGAATGCGTTTTGAGTATAAGGATTCCCAAAAACATGCAAAAACCCCACGAAGGGATATAGAGATACCTTTCTGCCATAATATTGCCGATCGGTACAACGTTCATAACGGGTATCAACGTAATGAATGTCCACAGAACAAAAAAGGCTATTTTCTTTTGCCTGTTCCAAAGCCTCAGGGTAATTCCTACGATACAAATCAATAAAACAACGGAGAGGTAAAAAGGCGGCCTTATTGCGGAAGTTTCAGGTATAACATGATAATCTGCGTTAAGAACGATAGGAAAGAACAGGACTTTAACATAAGAGGCTATGACTTTCGTCATGGTAAGGACATTCGTTACCATGCTATTCCCGGGATAAGACACGTGCTCAATCGTATTTCTCAGAAATACAAACCTGAGAAGGATGTAAACACCACTCATGAGTAAAAATCCCGGATAATACCTTAAAATTCTTATCTTCAGGCGGACTTTTGATTGTGGAAGAAGCATGTCTAAAACAAAAATTATTATTGGAAGCGAAATGGCCATTTCTTTGGAAAACAGGGAAAAAGCGTACGACAGGAGTGCAAGAGCGTAACGCGTGTTTTTATCGTGCGAGGCATAAATCTTTACATAAAAGAATACCGTTAGCAGAAAAAAGGTTGCGCATAACAGATCTTCCCGAAACCCCACTGAATTTACGGTCTCGGTAAGTATGGGATGAACGCCAAAAAGCAAAGACGACATTCCCGCTAATTTGAGGTCTTTGGTTATGTTAAAAATCAGGGCATACCCTAAAAAGGCATTGAGCGTATGAATGAACAGATTCGTCAAATGAAATCCCAGGGGATTGAGATGCCATAAGGTATAATCTATGAAATATGACAGGGTAACGACTGGACGATAACTGAGTTCTCCCGATATCCTGAAGTAATCGCCATGAAAAAGCGTTGGAAAATACTTCCAATCCTTTATGAAGGGATTATTTACGACAACCCTGAAATCATCGAACACAAATTGGTGGTGGAGGGTATTCAGGTACGCGAGAAAGGAAATCAAAGAAATCAGAATAGGCAGGAGAATTCGATAGTTTTTCGTCAAGGAAGACGATTCATTCAAACAATGTACTTGCGATTTATGCCCTTGGATGCGCCTTGTCATATACCTGTTTCAGCCGTTCCGTGGTTACATGGGTATAGATTTGAGTTGTTGAAAGGTTGGCGTGACCCAGAAGCTCTTGTACAGACCGCAAATCGGCACCGCGGTCCAATAGGTGGGTCGCAAAGCTGTGCCGAAAGGTATGGGGAGAAATATTAAGACTCAAACCAGCCACTTTTACATACTTTTCCAGCATCCTCGCCACACTGCGCCCGGTAAGACGTCCACCCCGTTTGTTCAAAAAAAGGGCTTTGTTATCAGACCCCCTCTTGCTCAGATACGACCGTATGGCATCGAGGGCATGATTCCCGATAGGCTGTAAACGTTCTTTTTTGCCCTTCCCCCTTACCTTAACAACCTCATTGAAATAGTCTATATCTTCAATGTCAATTCCTACTACCTCACTTACCCTCATACCCGTACTGTACAAGGTCTCCATGATAGCCCTGTCACGGATGCCTGACGCAGTATTCAGAGGTAAATTTAAAAGAGTTTCAGCCTCAGTGACGCTCATAAAGCCAGGGAGTTTTTTGTCTAGTTTGGGCGCCCGGATATTCTCCAAAGGGTTGCACTTTAAGATGCCTTCACGGCACAAATATTTATACAGGGATCGGACAGATACTACTTTTCTGGCAATCGTGGTCTTAGAATAATCCTGTCTTTTCAAAAAGGCGAGAAATCCTCTCAGGAATAAGCGGGTAACATTTCCAAGATCATGGCATTCTTCAGCAATAAGAAATGAAAGATATTGATGCAAGTCATTTCGATATGCCCTTAAGGTCTGCGATGAATAATTTCTGTTGTGCTCAATATGGGCAAGGTACTTATTGATATAATCCTGCATAGATTAAACCCTTTAATCACAGGGTTCACAGAGAAAAAACTCTGTACATCCCCCGGTTCAATGTTCTTTCGTCTCACTTATAATTTTTGATGTTAGCATACTCAGATTTAAATGACAAGGTAAAAAACGGCATTTTAAGGCACTGGACAGGCGATTTACCTTGACAAAAATTTGCACCACATCTAGAATTACTCACCTTAACGAAAAGTTTTTACGTGTACTACCACATGTTATATGGATTCAAACAAAAACATAACCGGTGAAATAGTTATCCACGAAGTCAAGGATGCCTGCACTCCGTTAGAGGCGTTTTGCCGGCTGGCTTCCCATGCAAACGTGTTTTTTCTTGACAGCGCCCTGCTGGTAAAAGGAATTTCCCGATATTCGTTTTTAGGTGCCAATCCCTTTTTAATAATGAAGGCAAAACGGCGCAAAATCACCCTGACCGATAATACCGGCACCCTTGAAATTGAAGGAAATCCCTTTGAACACCTGCGTGAGTTACTCAATCAGTTTTCGTTAAAAAACACCCCGGAATCCATCCCGTTTCCATGCGGCGTTGTTGGGTATTTCGGCTACGACCTGTGTCATTTCATAGAAAGGTTACCTGACAAGGCAGTGGATGATATGGGTATACCAGATATGTATATTGCGTTTTACGACACTATGATATCGTATGATAATTTTTTGAATACCTGCCACGTCATCGGGGTGGATTTTGGTTTAGATAATAAACAAAATGATAGAATGGAACACATGGACAACCTATTGTGCAGGCAATCCGATGCAGGATACAAACCTAAAGATTATATGCCCGGGCCGGTTATATCTGAACCTACGCTGAAATTTAATTTCACCAAAGAACTCTATATGGATGCAATCGGACGCATCAAGGATTATATTACAGCAGGGGATGTCTATCAGGTCAATCTCTCGCAGCGAATAGAGACGCACATTGATATCCCTCCCTATGAGCTGTATAAAAAATTACGCTCGATAAATCCGGCCCCGTTTTCGAGTTACCTGGCCTTTGACGATGTTGCCATTATCAGTTCATCGCCCGAACGATTCCTCAAGGTCAACGACAGACATGTTCAAACTCGTCCTATCAAAGGTACGCGGCCACGCGGTGGAGATATCAAGACAGACGAGATGATGAAACAAGCATTACTCGCGAGTCAGAAGGACAATGCAGAGCTTACCATGATTATTGACCTGGAGCGTAACGATCTTGGGCGTGTTTGCGATTACGGTTCTGTCAAAGTCACAGAAAGAAAGGTTTTAGAAACTTATCCCACGGTATATCACCTGGTTTCTACCATTGAGGGGGACTTATATGAACGATATGATTTCATAGATCTGCTCAAGGCCACGTTCCCGGGCGGTTCCATTACCGGGGCGCCAAAGATACGCGCTATGCAGATCATTGACGAACTCGAACCCACCCAGCGAAGCGTTTACACAGGCTCTATAGGTTATATCGGATTTAACGGAGACGCAGACTTGAATATCGCTATACGTACCTATATTATGAAGGGCAATACCGTGTATTTTCAGGTGGGGAGCGGCATCGTAGCCGATTCTCATGCAGAAGATGAATATGAAGAGACCATGCACAAGGCCAAGGCCCTCATTGATTCATTAAAAACATGCCCAACGTCATTTTCTTAAACGATACGATTGTGGAAGAAACAGCAGGGCGCTTGAGCACCCTGGATCGGGGGTTTCTCTATGGGGATGGAGTATTTGAAACCCTCAGGTCCTACAACAAAAAACCGTTTCAACTGGAAGATCACGTTACACGCCTCTCGCATTCTGCACGGTATTTTGATATCCCTTTTCGTTATACGACCCAGCAAATACGACCGATCATTGAACAACTCCTTACCCTGAATGATTGCCGGGATGCCTATATCCGTATGACATTGTCCCGTGGATTCGGAACTCACGGGCTTATCCCCGCAGATACATGCACTCCCACCTTTGTGATCCATGCAAAACCATTCGTTGACTATTCAGCATCATCGTATAAAACAGGTATATCACTTATCACTTCCGGCCTCCGGAGAAGCACCACCTGCCCCATCTCAAGTCATAAAACCTTAAACTATTTAACCAACTACCTTATTAAGAAAGAGGCGGTTGAGAAGGGTGTTCATGATGCCATTATCCTTAATACCAATAATCACGTTGCCGAATGTGCTGTAAGCAATATCTTTCTTGTTGAAAAAGATACCGTTCTTACCCCTTCCCTGGCGGCTAACATCCTCCCGGGCGTTACACGCAGGACCATCCTGGAGTTATGTAAAGAAAATGGCATTCGTGCATCAGAGGAGCTTTTCGTGCTGGAAAGAACCCTGACGGCCAACGAGGTCTTCGTCACTAATTCCCTCATGG
>JAUPKS010000404.1 GCA_030837315.1 Planctomycetota bacterium | reverse complement strand
GTAATTGAAAAGGGAAATAACGATGTCATTTAATGTGTTTATTACCCGAAAGATTCCTGAAGAAGGGATTAATTTATTAAAAAAGTTCTGCCAAAAGGTGGAGGTAAATCCGCATGACAGACCACTGACCTATGATGAGCTTATGCAGGAATCAAAAGGCAGGGATGCGATGCTCACCATGCTTTCAGACAAGATGGATGCACGCCTGATACAAGAGGCAACAAATCTGAAGATTATTGCCAATTATGCCGTGGGATATGACAATATCGATATTAAGGCTGCCAGTGCAAAGGGTGTCGTTGTAACGAATACGCCTGGTGTATTGACGGACAGTACAGCCGATATGGCCTGGGCATTGCTTTTTTCCGTAACCCGGAGAATTGTGGAGGGTGATAAGCTTACCCGTGCAGGTAAATTTACCGGTTGGGCGCCCATGATGCTGCTTGGGGGAGATCTCGTAGGAAAAACCCTTGGTATTATTGGCGCTGGCAGGATTGGAACGGCCATGGCTATGCGATCGAGGGGATGGTGTATGAAGGTTCTTTATACTACGCAAATAAGTAGAAATACCGTGCTGGAAGAGATGCTCGGCGCTAAAAGGGTAGATTTAGAAACGTTACTCAAGGAGTCGGACTTCATTTCTCTTCATGCACCGCTTTCTGAAAAGACCAAACACCTGATTGGTGTAAAAGAACTCTCCCTGATGAAAAGAACGGCATATCTCATAAACACCGGACGGGGTGCTGTGATTGATGAAGAGGCTTTGGTATATGCCTTGAAAAATAAACAAATTGCTGGGGCCGGACTTGATGTCTATGAGGAAGAACCTAAATTAAAGCCAGGACTTGCAGTACTGGATAATATTGTGCTTGCTCCCCATCTTGGCAGTGCTACGGTGGAAACAAGGACGAAGATGTCTCTCATGTCGGCTGAGAATATCATTGCCGTGTTAAAAAAGCAGAAGCCGAATAATTGTGTAAATCCGGAAGTATTTACATGATTAAAATACGAAAGGCAAAGGATGCGGATTTTGAAGATGTATGGAATATTTTCCATCAGGTAGTAAGAAGAGGAAATACCTTTGCTTTTGATCCAAAAGCAAGCAAAGAGGATTGCAGAACCTTGTGGATGTCGCCTTCTTTCTATACGCATGTTGCAGAACTTCAGAATAAAATTTGTGGGACATATATTCTGAGGAAAAATCAGCTCGGTTTGGGAGGACATGTCGCAAATGCGGCTTATATGGTACATCATGAAGCACGTGGACAAGGTATTGGCAAAGCTATGGGAAATCATTCCATAAAACAGGCAAAAAAGATCGGCTTTTCAGCTATTCAGTTTAATTTCGTGGTGAGTACGAACCTGGCTGCGATACAGTTGTGGTTGAAGCTCGGATTTAAGATTGTTGGTACCGTGCCAAAGGCGTTTAACCACCAAAAGCTTGGTCTGGTAGACGTTTATATTATGCACAGATTTGTGTAAAGCTAATTGTTAGGTGAGTGAATTTCACTATATTGTTCTACCGGAACAATTAATTCTTTTTTTGCCTTTTTCCCATGTGAATGAATAGAGAAAAATTCGTTTTCAATTTGCTTTATTAAATCTCTTCTTTTCATGCAACTTCAAGCTCAGCAACCTTACGTATGCATGGAATATTACCGCTCGTTAATTCTTGATAAATGTCTTTTAAATTTTCTTTTAATTCTTCACGTGATTCTCCTTGAGTTTGATAATCAGGATATTCTTCAAGGTAACCCAGCCATGTATCACCATCTTGCCAATATACATATTTTATTCTTTTCATGGGATTTCTCCTTATTTCACGACTTTTTTCTTGAGTTCGTTGTTAAGTAACTCTACAAACAGCTTTCAAATTAAATCGCTCATGTTTAACGGTGTCTAAATATATTGGCCCACCTAACAGTTGTGTTTATTCTAGAATTGCCAACATGTTATTTCATAACATAACGGATGTCAAGCGGAACCGGGTATGCTAAAAACTGAAAGGTATTTGATATTATCGTAAATAATCTCTTATCATCTATCTTTCATGGCTAAAGAAATATCGTGTGTCAACGTCATGACCCTTTCTGCCTCTGCTATCGTTAATGTTCCCGTTCCGCAACTGGGGGTAATGATAGACCGGTCGTGAATCAGGGTTCTCGATATACCTTTTCCGACGAGAAATTGTATCCCTTCTTCCAATCTTTTTAGTAAATCGTTTAGGGATGTAGTGTTTATCTTTGAAGAAGTTGGGACAATGCCCCATGCCAGATAACCGCCCCTGTTAAGAAATGCCTGTATTTCACGCCAGTACATCAGGTACTTGTCCATAAACTCATAAGCGTCAAAACTGATGATATCTACCTTAGAGTCCATAAGCATGGACCAGTCCGTATTGCCGCAACAATGGGTGCCGGTTAGTCCGCCGTGGGTCTGAACAGTTTCGTAGACCTCGTTCAGGGCGCTAATTGCCCTTTCCCGGCTGATATTCATAAAAGCCGAACCGAAACTTGTAAGGTAAGGCTCATCTGCAAAGATGATAACCGGCAGGCCATAGTGGGACAATTTTGTGAACTGCCAGTAAGCCTTCATGGACATCAATTTAATAATGACATCGAAGAATTCCTCGCTGTACAGGGCTGTAATGCCTGTTGAGAGTTTTAAAGAGCCCGACAGGGTAATTGGGCCAACCACCTGCCCTTTGTGTGCGCGATGAGATTTT
>JAUPKS010000403.1 GCA_030837315.1 Planctomycetota bacterium | reverse complement strand
CTTTAGCCAGACGTGTGCGCTTTATCCGTGCAAGTTTTTCCTTTACAGCCTCCTGAATAGCCTGGCTGCGATTCTGAAAAATATGCTTACTAACAAATGTGTCCAGCTGATCAATGTACTGTTCATCCAATGTTATCGCAATTTTTGTTTTGCCCATAAAAGCACCCCCGGTATTACTTTATATCATACCTGTGGTTTTGTCAATTATTTTTTATGGCTAGAACATTTCTAGATGGTTGATGGATGGTTGTTGGTGAATGGTTGATGGTGTCAAATCTTGACAGGCTGTCTGAGAATTCAAAATGTAAAAATCCAGTGAAGAGTGTAAGTGTCACCTTTTAAATGGCAAATCATTTGTGCGATTAGTAACATTTAAGATGAGATAATCACCATACTTGTATTAATCACTAATCAAGGTGTGACCCCTTCATCCTCTCCTTCGTCCTCCTAGGGCTAATCAAGCCACCGGCTGCGCTGGTGGTACTGACTGCATTTTATTATTTAAGCCTTCTTATCTTTATCAACGATCTCGCCAGGCCCTGTGCCCATTCCTGGCCAAATCTTTCTCCCGGGATAGATGGTTGTATTTATTCCTGTATGAACATCATCAGCGATTATAGCCCCAAACTTCCTTCTGCCGGTATCAATTAATTCACCTTTCACTTCAGATTTCACATTTTCATTGTCATGTCTTAAATTAGCCGTTATTGTTCCTGCACCCAGATTACTATTTTCTCCAATGACGCTATCTCCAATGTAAGAAAGATGAGGAACTTTTGCTTTATCCATAATGATACTATTTTTTATCTCAACCGCCTGTCCAATATGACAATTATTTCCGATAGAGGTATTTCCTCTTAAAAAACAGTTAGGTCCTATGGTGCAGTTTTCTCCAATAACAATATTCCCGTCTATATACGTTCCCGATAAAATTACCGTCCCTTTTCCTACGTGTATCTTCCCTTTTACGGTAACATTCTTCTCTATTTTCCCTTTTATTTCATTTTTTATTTCAGAAACTAAAACGTTATTTACCTGAATTAAATCCCAAGGATACCCCACAGACAACCAATGTCCCTTTACCTCTTCACAGACTACTTTCTCTTCTTTGACAAGCTCATTGATATAGTCAATTATTTCATATTCTCCCCGTGGACTTTTTTTCAGCTTAAATTTGAACACATTTTTATCAAACACATATAATCCCGTATTCGCTATATCCGACACATATGTTTTGGGTTTTTCAACGACCTTTCTCACCTCTTTACCTGACAAAACAAAAACACCGAATCTGCTCGGGTTTTCAACCTTACACCCCAAAACAGCGTATTTATGCTTCAAACATGCTTCTATGTCTTTCCGGGAAAAGATGTCGTCACCACCTAAAACGACAAATTTATTTTTAATCAAATTTTCAACACACTTCAGGGCATGTCCTGTGCCTAGCTGTGTTTTTTGTTCTATATAATGAATATTTAATTTCCCATATTTATGGCCGATCTCTTGTATGATCATTTCCTTTTTAAATCCTACGATTATGATAACCTCGCTCACCAATCCCTGCAACGCATCCAGATTATGCCTGAGTATCTCTTTATTCATTACCTTCAGTAATGGTTTCGGCTTCGTTACTGTCAGTGGCCATGTCCTTGTACTTTTTCCGGCAGCTAAAATGATCGCTTGTATCATAATTTAAACGCCTATCTCTTTTTTTATACCGTGTGCAATTTCACTCGCCATTTTTTGAATTTCTTTTTTATTTTCACCTTCAATCATTACCCTGCACAAATTCTCTGTCCCCGAATATCTGACGAGTACCCTTCCCTTTTCCCCCAATTTTTCTTCCGTTTTCCTAATATACTTCTTTACTTCCAGGGTATCGATATCCCTTTTTTCTTTTACCGTAACGTTAATAAGCACCTGGGGCAGGGACTCCATACATGCCTTTAACTTACTTAATTTTTCCCCTTTCTCTCTCATAACCCCCAGCAATTGTAAGGCAGAAATTATTCCGTCACCTGTTGTTGTATAATCGGAGAATATGATATGTCCGGACTGTTCCCCGCCCAGAACATATCCTTTCTTTCTCATCTCATCAATAACGTACCTGTCCCCAACCTTTGTCTTAACAACGCGGATATTCTTTTTGTCCATAGCAATGTCAAATCCTTTATTCGTCATGATCGTGGTAACAACGCAATTTTTCGTTAATGTGCCTTTCTCTTTCAGGTAAATAGCGCATATTGCAATGATATGGTCACCATCAACATTATTTCCCTTTTCATCACAAACGATAACCCTGTCAGCATCGCCGTCTAATGCTATTCCAATATCCGCCTTCTCTTTTTTCACCACTTCCATCATATTTTCAGGATGCAGCGCCCCGCAATTTAAGTTTATGTTCAGTCCGTCTGGTCTGTCGTTGAGCACAATAACTTCTGCGCCTAACTCTCTCAATACCTGTGGTGCAGTATTGTATGCGGCGCCGTTAGCACAATCTAAGACAATTTTTAATCCTTGTATACTCAGGCCTTTTACAGAAGCCTTTGCAAATTCTATATATCTTCCTTTTGCATCATCAACGCTATATGCATTTCCTATGAAACTTCCTATTATGTGTTCTGTTTTTACTTTTTCTGTTAAGATATATTTTTCAATTTCTTCTTCGACATCATCGGACAACTTATAGCCGTCACCACGAAAAATCTTTATTCCATTATCGGCGGCGGGATTATGTGAAGCGCTAATTACCATGCCTGCATCAACAGGTAACGATTTTGTTAAATGAGCAATAGCAGGTGTTGGCATATGACCAACAAGGAAAACATCAGCGCCTACGGATAAAATCCCGGATGTTAATGCATTTTCTATCATACAGCCACTCAGTCTGGTATCTCTGCCTATAACGAGTTTAGGCCTTTCCTTCCCGTATTTTTCCCTGAAAACATGAGCAGTGGCTTTCCCAATGTTCAATACTACTTCAGGCGTCATTGGGAATAT
>JAUPKS010000402.1 GCA_030837315.1 Planctomycetota bacterium | reverse complement strand
CAATAAAGCCAAACAACACCGCGCATTCCTGGAAAGACTCTTATTCACCGGGGAAAAAGAAAAATACCAGGTGAACGATGACAAAATAAAATTCCTCCATGCACAAGGACTCATCAAAAAAGATAAAGAGGGCTACGTGGAATTCTGGGTGCCCATGTACATGAAGGCCGTTTATGCCGCCTTTTACCCCTATACCAATGGAGAGCGCGGGCGGTTTCTTAAGAATATCGATTTAAGGACCCTGTTTTGCCTGGGAGAAGACGGCAAAAGTCGGCGTTTAAATTTCGATCTTATCATCGGTCATTACAAAGATTATGTAAAAAGGCGCAGTTTTAAATATTTCCGGGAAAAAGACGAGGAAACCGGTCGCTATAAAAGCATTAAAGAAGCTGCCCTGGCCTATAGTTTCGAGACCTATATCCAGGCCCTGGTCCAGGTGTTCGAAGGTAAGAATTACCTGGAGCCCCACAGTGGGTTGGGTAGGTGCGACCTCATCATCAATATTGAGAACAACGAATATGTCGTCGAATTTAAAATATACCGGGATATTTTCCAATTTGAAAAAGGTAAAAACCAGTTGGCCTACTATGCCAAAACCCTGGGTTTAACTGAAGCCCTTTACCTGGTGTTTGTTCCCAATACGGTAAACCTGGCCAGGATTCGGGAGCAAAAGGAAACCTTCGACGGGATCGTTATCCGGACCTATATTGTCCTGTACGATGAAGAGAAGGACTTTTGAGTACCGAGAAAAATCAAGCTAGCCGGTCGAGTAGGAGCGGGGGATAACCCGCTCCCCTCATCGAACCGTACGTACAGATTTCCCGTATACGGCTCACCGACAATCTTCTCCAAAGGCATGCACAGTTGAAGCCCGCTTTAGCATCATAGATAAATCAAGCCATATCGCTTTAACCCTGAGTATAGGCTTTCTCCATCTCTGAGAGGTTTGCTTCGTCGTTGGCTTCTATTTCGTAGATACCGCTGGAAGCGGCAGAGCATATAGTAGTTGACATTTCGAAACACTTTCCGCGGGTATCCGTAGTCGAAGTAGTTTTTCCATCCCATGGTTATCCGATTCACCTTTTCGACCGTTAAACTGAGCGGCGCGCTGTAGCTTCGGCTGGTCATCTCTTTCAATTTCCCTTTTATTCTTTTAACCGCTTTATCTGAGGGGGTGATGTTAAGATATTGGCTGTTCCGTCCAAATCGGTCCCTGACATATCTAAAGTTGAAGCCCAGGAAATTGAATTGTTCTCCATTCTTCATCTTCACGATTTTAGTCTTGGTGCGATTTATGGTCAGTTTCAAGTTACTTTCCAGTTCCTTTTCTATCCATTCGATGATTCTGCTTCCCATATATCGAGCCATTACTACAAAGTCATCCGCGTAACGAACCAGTCGGGCATTGGCAATATGGAGCGGAGAATCCTTCTCCATATTGAATTTAAGATCGAAACAATGAAGGTAAATGTTGGCCAGTAGAGGAGAAATCACTCCACCCTGTGGTGTTCCTCTGTCTGGGTGGCTGATGTGTTTCTTGCCTTTGTCATCTATTTCCACCACCGGGCATTCTAGCCACATTTGGATGAGCTTAAGGACGCTTCTGTCTGTTATCCGTTTCTTTAACAATTCCATCAAGTGTTTGTGGCCTATGGTGTCAAAGTAGCTGCTCAGGTCCGCATCATAAATCTCTCGGCGTCCAGAATCCAGGTTTTGCCGTATCTCACTTATGGCATGATGGGCGCTGCGACCGGGACGAAAACCATAGGAACAATTGAGAAAATCAGCTTCGAATATCGGCTCTATTATTAAGAGCGTTGCCATCTGCGCAACTCTGTCTCGTATGCAGGGAATTCCTAATGGCCTTTTCTTTCCACTTCCATCTGCTTTCGGTATGAAAACCCGTCGCACTGGTAGAGGTCGGTAGCTGCCTACCCTGAGTTCTTCGCCAAGAGAATCAAGCAAAACCTTGATTCCCTGAGCTTTCGTACTCGATTCGATCTGCTGAAATGTCACTCCATCTATTCCCGCACTACCTCCATTTTGTCTTACTATTTTGTATGCCGTTTCAAGAGTGTCTCGGCGAAATATCCTATCCCGTAACGTATAGAAACGGAATTGAGGCTCCTGCTTGGCCTTTTGGTAAAGTTTCCATCTTAGGAGAGAGAGTTTGACGGGAATACCTGGTTCTGGGCAGAACCCCTCCGGATAATTTCCTGCGTTTCCCGTAGTGGAGTTTTTAACGCTCAAGCGGTCCCTCTTTCCTCAATGGATACATGATTGAAGTACGGTCTCTTGGCTCTGTGGGAGTTACCCCACTTCATTGCTACTATAGACCGCTCGCTACTACGACTCCCTTTGCCAACAGAGACAATGGTTATGGTTTCCCATTGCTCTTTGCTTAGTCAATACCCTCTTGACCAGGCATTGGAAAGGGTCTCCTGGGGTTCCTCGTCGTTCTTTCGACACGCGCCTTCTCCAACCGCCCCGAATGGTCCGATCGGTGTGCCTGCTCATTTCTTCCCTATCGATCGCAGGTTTCAGCTTCTTCGGTAGCTTGACCACCATTGATTGGCGTAACGAGGCCGAATCGAGTTTGCATACGCTAAGGCTCGCGCCTTCGCTGTCAGGTGGAGTCCCTCCATCTTCGCTGAACGCTGATATATTCACAGTCTTCAACCGCAATGTTTCACGTAATCGGTTGCCCTCATACGCCAATGCGCAGCTAAATGTCGAATGAGCAATTAACATTCTTAGTACCTCACAACTAAGTAGAACTACGGGATTTTATACCCAGCATAACCTAAGAACGCGAAGTAGGGGGAAAAAATTGGCCTGTGACAATTAATAATTATAAAAACTGTACCTCCTCGACGTATAAATTTCCTGGGCTGAGAACAATAGAATCTTTAAGGAAATAATTTAGACTAACAATTAAAAGTTACTATACAGACTCGCTGGGAGAAGCAATCGCATGTGCCGCAGCCGGTGCCGCCGCAGATGGTGCCACAAACCGTCATATAACAAGGGTCCCCGGTATTGGTGCCGGTAGGGGTGCAGCAATCGCTGGCGATACTCGTGTCGCCTTTGCCCTTGACGCGGTCCTTTTCAGGGCCGTTTAACGCTGTTACAAAACTTTGAACCTTTAAATCGTTGACGTTTAATTTTACCTTTTTACCCATGATAAATTCTCCTTTTATATTAATTTATTGTAACTGGTCAGGCTATAGGCTATAAAGCCTTACTTTCCCAATAAATTAACCCGTTTTTGCCAGATAAACATAGTCAGTCATCCAGCATCGGAAAATACCCGGTCAGGCGCTTAATATTTTATTATCAGAACCATATGCTTTTCAATAACACATAATCACAGCAATAAAAACCGACAAAATAGATTAAAAGCTTGACATATGAAACGAATAATGTAATAAATAAATATGCACAACGGAGACAACAGTGAACAGCAAAGAGAGATTGTCGAGCTTAAACGAGAGAATGCACTGCTTAAAGAAAAGAATAAATCATTTGAAGATCAGGTAGAATTATTAAGAGATCAGATAAAATCACTGGAAGGTCAGATCGAATCATTAAGAGATCAATTAAAAAAAGATAGCCACAATAGCAGTAAGCCACCTTCCACTGATGGTTTTAAAAACAGAAAGAGAAAAAATTTGAGAAAGTCATCCGGCAAAAAAACGGGGGGGCAACCAGGCCATGCCGGTCATACCCTTGAAATGGTTGAGAAGCCGAACTATATTCGTACCTATAAAGTTACTCAATGTAAAAAATGCGGAATTTCATTGGATTCTAAGGAGGTTTACAAAGTACAATGTCATCAGGTTTTTGATATCCCTAAACTTGAAGTAACGGTCACGGAGCATCAAGTTGAGATGAAAGAATGCCCTGGATGCGGAACCATGAACATAGCTGATTTTCCGCCACAAGCATCCAATATCGTACAATATGGAGAAGGGATAAATGCTTTAGCCAGCTACCTTTCCAATTTTCAACTAATACCTCAGGCACGGATCGGGGAATTTTTTGGGGACCTATTTAATCATCACTTATCCACAGCCTCTCTGATCGCTATCAATGAAAAAATCTATAATGGCCTGCAACCATTTGATGAGGCAGTTAAAGAAAAGCTGATTCAATCGCCGGTGCTTCATGTAGACGAGTCGGGGTTCCGTTGTGAAAATAAGCGGCAATGGCTTCATTGCGCCAGTACAGCAGCAATGACTTACTATCAATTCCATCTGAAACGCGGCAAGCAAGCCATGGATGATATCGGCATTTTGCCTTCTTTCAAAGGTACTCTTATCCATGATTTTTGGACTCCTTATCTGAAATACCTTTGTGGTCACGGGTTATGCAATGAGCACCATTTGAGGGAGCTTATTTTTCTCATTGAGGAGAAAAACTGCTCCTGGGCATCCAGTATGAAACAATTACTATTGAATATAAAAGAAACTGTGGACAAAGTAAAGACAGAATTCAATGCCAAAAGCTTAGACCATAATATTATCAGAAAATTTGAACGAAGATATCAATGGATAATAAAGAAAGGGATAAAAGCAGAACAACTACTTCTCGCTGGAATTGGAACTGGAACGGATACTAAAACGGATTCCGATTCCGAACCTTCATCCCTTGCATCCATTGATGCGGATAACTCCAATTTACCCCAAAAAAAGAAAAGGGGGCGGCAAAAAAAATCAAAGTCATTGAACCTCTTGATGCGATTAAAGGGCTATCAAAAGGAAGCTCTGGCATTTATGTATAATTTTGAGATACCTTTTGATAATAACCAGGCTGAACGCGACATTCGCATGATAAAACTCCGTCAAAAAATATCCGGAACTTTTAGAACTAATCAAGGGGCATTGTTTTTTTGCAGCATAAGGTCATATATCTCCACGGCAAGAAAGAATAAGGTGAATGTCTTTAGTGCCATTAAAGATGCCATCAGGGGGCAACCTTTTATTCCTATCAATATAGCCCGATAGCCTATAGCCTGACCAGTTACAAAATTTTTTTGTTTCATGCCAGTTATTTTACTCATTAAAAAAAAGAAGCCAAGTATCTCCTGCCTGAATTTTCTAATTTTTTATTGCATCAAATAAGGGTAAGGGGCGCATAAAAAATATAAGAAAAAAATTGAAGAAGATGAGGATATGGGAAAGTCAAAGAAATGTCCCGAAAACATCAATAATATTGAATCTCAAATCGGAATTCACTTTTCTCAAACCGGGCCACACCGGAGAGACTGAAAAAAATAAGGACCGTGGAAAGATAAGGATGCAATTAGATATACGATAACTAAACCATTTTAGTGGCCGCACTGAGCAAACATTTTT
>JAUPKS010000070.1 GCA_030837315.1 Planctomycetota bacterium | reverse complement strand
ACCGGGGAGGTGGGAGGATTTCTGCATACCAGATTATGGCGATTGTTTCGATTATCTATTCATTAGGCATAGTATCCTTTTTACCGTCTGCATCGATTGCGCAGCCTGATGTAACCATGGGATTATTATCACTCTGGAATCCTGCACTCCTATTCTTTTTTCTTATTTTATGGCTTGCTATGTTCCTGTACACCGGCCGAAGTACGGTTACCGGATCAACCCTCACTTTTCACGTCCACAGGGATAGAATTTAAAGCCTCGTTTTCCTGATTTCTTCCTGACAGGAAAAACAAATTTTCTGAGGCGAAAAACAAGAAAGATGGGAAACTTTGTGCTGAATTATCACATGATAAAACACATGGAACAAACGATTCAATATATGAAAACTTTCTGTAAGGATAAGGGAATAGCGTCGATTACTCCTTCTTCACCCTTTGCAGTAAAAAGGATATGTAACAAGATAGATTTTACCAAAGACACTGTAATTGTAGAATGCGGTCCGGGCAATGGGGTATTTTCATTCGCTATTTTGAGACAGATGTCTCCCGGATCCAGATTGATACTAATAGAGGCTAACCGTGATTTCGTCAGGTATCTTGACCAGCGTATCCCCGATCCACGGGTATCTGTTTTCCATGATAATGCAATCAACATACAATCGATAGTAAATCAATGTGGGCTAAATACCGCCGATTATGTGATCATGGGAATTCCTTTTTCTTTATCTGATCACGAGCAGAATCATTCTATTATTGCTAATTGTAAAAAAGTGTTAAAGAAAGGAGGAATAATTCTCGTATATCAGTTTTCACCGCGCATAAAAAAATATTTAAGGAAACATTTCGACCATATTCATCCTGATCTTGAAGTCTTTAATATACCTCCGTTGTTTATTTTTGAGGCATTTCATTAGGAGTTTTGTATGAATAAAACTTACAAAGCAGACCTTCATATCCATTCCCGATATTCAAACAAACCGTCCATCTGGGCACTGAGAAAGATCAACTGCCCTGAAAGTTATACATCTCCGGCATTTATCTATAAGACTGCCAGACAGAAGGGGATGGATTATGTAACGATAACGGATCATAATAATATACAGGGAGCACTTGAAATAGCGCATCTTCCCGGCACATTTATCAGTACGGAAGTCACTACCTATTTTCCCGAAGACGGTTGCAGTCTGCATGTTGTTGTTCTCGATATCAACGAAGAGCTATTTAAAGACATTATGAATTTCAGAAAGAATGTCTATGAGCTTGTTTCCTACCTTCAGCAAACTAACATTATTCATTTTATTGCGCATCCACTGTACGACAACGAAAAACTCACGTCTGAAACTGTCGAAAAGATCCTCCTGCTATTTGATATCTTTGAAATAAAAAACGGTTCCCGCTCTAAACAATTTAACAGGCTTATAGAGAGTATTCTTCATACCCTCACCAGAGAGAAATTGGAGTTTCTTGCAAGCAAACATAATATAAATCCGTTCGGTCAGACTCCGTGGATAAAAGCCATGGTTGGTGGCTCTGACGACCACAGCGGTTTGTTTGTGGGCAGGGCATATACTGCTTCGCAAAGGGGAGAAACCGTTAAGGAATTTATTCAATCGATACACGAGAAGGAGATATGGGCTGATGGTGAAGACGGAGACCCTTTAACCCTTGCCCACAGCATCTATGGTATTGGGTATAGTTTCTTTAAAGAACGATTTAGCTCACGAAAAAGTAATTCCCTCCCCTTTGTAAACGTTCTCTTGAATAAGGTTTTCAATACATGTGAGGAAAAATCTTCACTCTTTGAAAAGATAAAACTCTTTGTTATGAAAAATCTGCCTGAGGCATCACATACGTATGACGGCATGACCTTCGAGGAGATTTTAGATACAGAAGCAAAAAGGCTTCTCAATGACAAAAACTTACTGGAAAACGTTCAAGCGGAAAGTATAAACAGGAAGATATTTACCATAACGAGTTATCTCGCAAACAGGCTGATATATATTTATACGGACCGATTGACGAAGATGTCTTCATCCATCGGCATTGTTAACCTCGTCCATTCACTGAGCACAATCGGTCTTGTTCATCTCTTCGTCACACCATACTACGTAGCATTTCATCAGCAGCATAGAAGCAAGTCGCTCATGAAAGAACTTGAGGACAGGTTTTTGCCTGTGGATAGATCGGAAAAAAGACAGAGGATAGCACTTTTTACAGATACCCTTCATGAAATTAATGGGGTTGCAATTACAATAAAAAGGCTTATAGAGACGGCAAAAAAACAGGGCGTTGAGTTGGTGGTGATAACTTCCAGCCAGGAAGAAACATCCTTCAAAAATGGCGTTATGAACTTCAAGGCCATTAGCGACTTTGCTTTGCCTGAGTATCCGGAGATCAGGATGCATTTTCCACCGGTACTGGATGTGATAGACTATTTTGAGCGGGAAGGTTTTACAAAGATACATGTAAGCACGCCAGGTTCTCTCGGTCTTATCGCCCTTTTTATCGCGAAACTCATGGATATTCCTATTTCTGGCACCTATCATACAGATATTCCCCAGTACGTAAAAAGTCATACAAATGACTCGTTTTTTGAAAATGCAGCATGGAATTACATGATATGGTTTTACAATCAGATGAAAGAGGTTACCGTTCCTTCAGCAAGCACACGGAAACAACTTGTACAAAAGGGACTTCCTGCAGAAAAGATAAAACCTTTACCCCGATGGGTCGATACAGAGATATTTTCACCAGTAAAAAGAAATCCTCATTCCTGGCAGAAATACGGACTGAACAGTGAAATGAAATTTCTTTACGTAGGAAGGGTATCAAAGGAAAAGAACCTGCAACTCCTGGCAGATGCCTTTATTGACATAACCGATGCCGGTTACCGTAGTGCCCTGATTGTCGTTGGAGACGGAGCATTTAGAAATGAGCTTGAACACCTATTGAATGGGTATCCTGTATTATTCACAGGTTTTCTCTCCGGGGACGAACTATCGACGATCTACGCGTCATCTGACGTATTTGTTTTCCCCAGCACAACAGATACGTTTGGCAATGTTGTTCTTGAGGCTCAGTCATCAGGGATTCCCGTGATAGTTTCTGATGAAGGAGGGCCGAAGGAACTCATGGTCGATGGAAAAACAGGTTTGGTAATAAAGGCACATAGCAAAACAGCTTTGGTGGATGCTTTGACGTTCTTTCTCAGAGACAAAAACAACAGGGCTTCCATGGGCAGTAATGCAAGAAATTTTGCCGAAACAAATGGAATAACCGCCTATGAGGCATACCATACCATACTGAATACTCACGCTAAAATTGAAGAACGGTGTACAACTGAAGATTTTGTTCAGGTGTGAGTCATGGATAATGAGAGTAATTTTGAGGAATTCTGGAGATATTTCTCTGAATTTATGAAATACCTTGATATATCATTCTGTCATTATTTATGAAAAATATATGTAGCTTTTTCTCATCTCTCAGAGAAATTGCCCTTCTTTTAAAAGGCCGAATTCCTTACCAGCTTGTTATTCAGTACACCGACCGGTGTAATGCACAATGTCCCCAGTGCGGCATGCGGGCAAGTGAAAACTACCGACGTTCTACCCTATCCATGGATAAGGTAAAGAGGATTATAGATTATGCTGCTACACAGGGAGTAAAGGCAATTTCTTTCACCGGTGGAGAGCCCTTTCTGTATTTCGATGAAATTGTTTCGCTGCTGAAATACGCAAAAGAAGCTGGTATTAAATATACCAGAACCGGCACCAACGGATTCATGTTTACAGAATCAGATAGCGTAAATTACCGGTCTCGCATTACAAAGATCGCAGAATCACTTGCAGATGCAGGTATTTATACGTTGTGGATTAGTTTGGATTCGGCAGTTCCGGCTCTCCACGAGGCAATGCGGGGATTGCCGGGAGTGGTTGCTGGTATAGAAAAGGCATTGCCCATTTTCCATCAACATGGTATCTATCCCTCTGCAAATCTCGGAATAAACAGGAATATTGCAGAATTCCCGCTTGATGGTATTTCATCTTCAGATGTCTATCATGCATTCAGATCAGCATTTGAAAAATACTATCGCTTTGTTATTGATCTTGGTTTTACCATGGTCAACGCATGCTATCCCATGAGTGTACAGAATAGCAATCATACAACCCTCAATCCGGTTTATCGTGCTGCATCAGGTAATCGTCTCGTACAATTCAGTAGCCTGGAAAAAGCGGCTGTCTTCAGAGCCCTTTTTGATGCAATACCACAATTCAGATCAAAGATAAGGATATTTACCCCTAGAAGTTCTCTCTCTGCCCTGATAAGGCAATACCTGCTGGGAGAAGCATATTGCTATCCCTGCAGGGGCGGCAGAGAATTTTTCTTTATCGATGCCAGAGATGGAAATGCCTATCCCTGTGGCTATAGGGGACATGAAAATCTGGGTGACTTCCGGGAACTTACCAGGGATAAAATCACCATCCAGGAGACGTGCAGAAAATGTGACTGGGAGTGTTTCAGAGACCCGTCTGAACTCCTTGGCCCTTTGATGGATTTATGCACACGTCCTGCCGTGTTCATAAAAAAAATTTTGCATGACCGGCATTGTATGAAGCTGTGGTATCACGACCTCAAATACTTCTCCGCATGCAATTTCTTTAATGGTACTATCCCGCCCGATTATCAGAAATTATCCCGTTTTTCATTTAACACAAAATTAGCACGATCTTAATACTGCCTTAATATTCAAAGGGTATCATCCTCACGTCGTAGTAATCATTTCCGTGTTATGATCTGTAAATCCGGCAAGTACCTGAATAAAGCTCACGCAGCTCTTGCATAATTAAAAATACAACAAAGGACATTTACACCACTGCTCTGATACCGTTCCTGCCGGATGTGTATCTGTTTTCTGTTGAAAATTAGAGAAAGGAAGGTGAGACGACTATTATTTTCATTTGCATAAATCAGGTTTGGAAGAGTAACGAACAGGTATTTTACATTAAATGAATTTTAGGAGGTAAAAAACATGTTTTGTAAAAAAATATCCGGTAAAAAAGCGTTCAGCGGGGTTGCTTTTGCAGTTTTCATGACTGCAATTCATTCGCTCAATGCCGCAACGGGTCCAAGCAGCTCACACGATCCTTATTTAATTCCATTGGCACCTGGCGTGTCCTTTACTGCTCTTTTAACTGTTGGTGATTCAGTCAACAATAAGAAGGATGGCACACCTTACAAATTAGTAGGCCTTCCAGACGGACTCGGCGCTTTTGATGAGGGCGACACATTTGTTGTTTTGGTCAACCATGAGTTGCGGAATACTCTGGGAATAGCCAGGGAACATAACAGTTCCGATCCAAACGGGAAGGGTTCGTTTGTTTCCAAGTGGACTATAAGGAAAAGTGATCTGACGGTGCTTCATGGTGAGGATTTGATTAAAACCGTGAAAATCTGGGATACTACAACCAGCAGTTTTATTAATTCCACGAGCACATCCTTTTCACGCTTTTGTTCAGCCAGCCTTGCATGCAAAGAAGTTTTCTTTAATAAAAGAAGCGGTAATGGTTTTAAGGGGTTTATTTTCCTGACTGGGGAAGAAACTACCGGTGGTCGGGCATTTGCACATATTGTAACAGGAGGTGAAGCTGGCATCAGCTACGAACTTCCTTCATTAGGAAAATATAGCTTTGAGAATGCGGTTCCATGCCCTCTGAAAAACAACGACAAAACAATCGTTATCGGACTGGATGATGGCGAAGATATTGGAAAGGTATTTGTATATGCAGGTAATAAGCAAAAGAATGGCAATCCTGTGGAACAAGCCGGATTACACGGTGGAATTTTGTATGGAATCAAAGTAGACAACACGCCAAATGAGGACAGAGATACAGGCCTTGCGAGTAATAGCTTTACCTTGTTTTCATATGGTGATGTGAGAAATCTGTCCGGCTCTGATTTGCAGGCCACAGGGGATGCGAATGGTGTTACAAATTTTTTACGCCCTGAAGATGGCGCATGGGATACCAAAAACCCCAATAGATTTTATTTCGTGACTACCGACCGCTATGATCAAACAAAAGATGGTGTTGGTACACAGACAGGTCACAGTCGTTTGTGGCGTCTGATTTTTAAAGATATCAAACAACCTGAAGCCGGTGGTACTATTGAGATGTTGCTTGATGGTACCGGCTCATGTCAAATGCTTGATAACATCACCGTTGATGATGAAGGCAATGTGCTCATGTTAGAGGATGTTGGAAACGTTTCTCATAATGGCAAAATCTGGATTTATAAACCGGATACATTCTGGCTGACGGAGCTTGGAAAACATGATGTTAATCGATTTGGCGATCTTGTGATTTCAGCTACGCCTCCCTTCAGTCAGGACGAAGAATCTTCCGGTATCATCGAAGTAACCGACCTTTTTAAAAATGTTGCAGAGTACGACACGAAGCACGTTCGCTATTTTCTGCTAGATACCCAAGCCCATAAAACAACGGAGCCATACAATACTCCAGAGCTTGTAGAAGGTGGCCAGCTGCTCCTTATGAGCATGCCTTCTGATTAACAAAAAATTAATAGTATCTTAACATTCTCTTAATATTTATATTGTAGCATGTGATGTCACCTCCTTTCGGGTTGTCTGCAAAGACAATCTTATTTAGATGCGGGAGAGAGAAACAATCCCCTCTCTCCCGCAAAGGATACCTTGCGAGGAATAACGTCGAAGTGTATATTTAAGCGCAATTCGTGCTTACATGGTTTTCCACAGGAGTAAGGCCTGCCCCCATTCATAAATTATTCATACTTCCTTAACTGATTCTTAACAAACCTTGACGATAATGCCTTTGGTTTTTGCCTCCGATAGAGTTTTTTCGTCATAGAAAAGCCAACACCGTTATTGTCGAGGAGGCACTGTCAAAAGTTACTATGAAAGGAAACATTATGGTAGCCGAAATTACTTCCCTATCAGAAATAAATCAGCGATCAGGTATTAACAAAGAATTAGCGGATGAATTTAAAACTATTCTGGCAAAAAAGTTGATTTTTACCAAATTCCAACCCATTGTTTGCCTTACGACAGGGGATATCGTGGGATATGAGGCTTTAAGCAGGGGGCCGGAGGCAAGTATATTTGAAAATCCGGCGTACCTCTTTGAGATTGCGGAAATGCTTGTCTT
>JAUPKS010000069.1 GCA_030837315.1 Planctomycetota bacterium | reverse complement strand
AGTAAAGGTACAGGATCGGCAGAGTGGGATTTCAACCGGCAGGGAGTGGAATGATCGGCAGTGATTGCAACAATGGTCTTATCAAGATCGATAGTATTTATAAGTGGAGTAAGATAATATTGATCAATCGCTTCAATCACGGCCTTTTTCTTGTCTGCATCGCCATCATGACCGGGCACATCTGGTCCCTTAATGTGGATGTAAAGCCCATCGTAGTTTTTCATATGTTTGATGGTCATATTGGCCCGCAAGGTATAGTCTTTTTTAAGGTCTTTTGTAGGGGGAGGGATGGGAACAATTTCCATGCCAGTGAGCAAGGCGATGCCCTCTTCAGTTGGCATTTCCACAAAACAGCCAAAATTTTTCTTAAATTTCGTTTTTATACTGGGAAGCTTTGGAAGACAGTCACCAGCATCCCTCAACAGGACGAGGTTTGCTGGCAGATAGCCCTTCTGAATGCGATTTTTATTAATCTCAGACTGATCCAGTACCTCGCAACTCTTTAAGGTAAACTCATTCACCAGAAGAGCAGACCGATAGGCCGCTTGGGAATCCGGGCAATCGTTTGCAGGCTTACAATATTCAACAATATTTTCAAAAGTCCCGGTCTCCTTTGCAACACCTAAAAGGCCATGTTTCGTATATGCCGGGTCCGTGTTGGTTACATATCCGGAAAGCTTCTCCTTTATACCCCGGATGACTAAAACACCCCGATATTCAAGGGTGTTTTTAAAGACAAAGGTAGCGGGTACGGAGTCTAATTTTACCTTCTTTTTAATTTCTTTACAGAGCTGTGCGGCCTCTTCCGTAGAAAGATTCCTGCCGACGCGGCGGTCCTTTATTGATCTTCCGGTTCCCCGTGTGGCAAAGTTTGCGCGAAAGGCAAGGTCGCCTTTGCTGATCTGTATGCCGGCTGCAAGAGCCTCTAATGGACCACGCCCAGTATAAGATTTCATCGCATCGTACCCCAGGATACTGATCACTGCAATATCGGATTCAGGCGCAATATCCTTTCCCACCGTGTACATCAACCCTGTTTGCCCTTCCCTCGCCAGCATATCCATAGTCGGGGTAGAAGCCGCCTCAAGGGGCGTACGATTGCCAAGTTCTTTACAAGGATATTTCCCATCACCCAAACCGTCTAGTACAATATATAAAATTTTTTTCATATCCCCTTATCTCCTTGTATATATCCGATGTTACCGAAACTTAATCCTGTCCGGGTTTGGTTTATAGCCTGAACCCACAAATTTTCCAGCAAAGACTCAGTAATGACTTTACGCTCTTTTATATTTTGCGACTCCTTCCCGATACAAATCATTCCCATAGATATCATTAGCAACTACTACAGGAAAATTTTCCACTTCGATTCGCATAACAGCCTCCGCCCCCAGGTCTTTGTATGCAATAATATCCGCCTTCTTTACGGCCTTTGCTAACAAGGCGGCGGCGCCCCCCGTTGCAACAAAATAGACTGCTCTATGTTGTTTCATGGCCTCAATGACACGTTCCGAGCGATTCCCCTTGCCAATAGTGGCCCTGAGACCTCTTGCCAGCAATTTGGGCGTATAAACATCCATGCGATAGCTCGTGGTGGGACCACACGATCCGATGGGCCTGTCAGGTCGCGCAGGGCTCGGACCTACGTAATAAATAATCTGATCCTGAACATCAAAGGGCAAATCCTTGCCTTGGTCAATGAGTGCTGCGAGCCGTTTATGTGCAGCATCTCTGGCCGTGTAAATAATTCCACTGATAAATACCCTGTCCCCAATCCTGAGGTTTACAATTTCATTGTCCTGGAGAGGTGTTTTTAGATGTATGATATTTGACATCCGCAACCTTTAAGAAGTAATATTTCCTAATACAACCGTTTTAACCCGGTGCGAATGGCACTCGATATTAACGGCTACCGGCAGACTGGCAATGTGGCAGGGATAGCATTCCACATGG
Organism: Planctomycetota bacterium; assembly: GCA_030837315.1. Lineage (GTDB taxonomy): Bacteria > Planctomycetota > Brocadiia > Brocadiales > Brocadiaceae > Brocadia. The sequence continues at coordinate 7,255 of JAUPKS010000069.1, read as the reverse complement.
ACGGCCAGGGCAGTGACCCAACCACCCAAACCCTGAGCGCCAATGCCCAAATCATTTACCTTTTCCAACAGCTCCTTTTCCAGGCCAGCGGTATCAGGATCACGGTGTTTTATTCCCAAAGGTCTCAAAAGTGCTTTTTTGGCTAAAAGGGCTGCATAATCAAAGGTGCCACCAATACCAACGCCCACAATAATGGGTGGACACGGATTGGCTTTCGCGGTACTCACCGTTTCCACCACAAACTTAATTACACCTTCCCTGCCATCGGCTGGCGTTAACATGGCAATCCTGCTCATGTTTTCACATCCGCCCCCCTTTGCCATAAACGTAATCTTTACCTGATTACCCGGCACGAGTTCCGTATGAATAATGGCCGGGGTATTATCGCCCGTGTTGATCCTGTTGAGGGGACTTGCGACTATGGATTTTCTCAAGTAACCCTCGTTATATCCTTTGCGGACACCGTCATTGATAGCATCGTAAAGACGACCACCTGTAATCTCTGCATGCTCTCCTAACTCAACAAAGACAACGGCAACCCCCGTATCCTGGCATAGGGGCATCTGGCATTCACGAGCAATCTTTGCGTTCTCTAATAATTCTGCACATACTTCCTTTGCAACAGGAGATGCTTCCGCTTCATAGGAGTCCCTTAATGCATCAAGAACATCATCATTCAAGTTAAAATTAGCATCCCTGCACAGATGAGATACCTTTTCTACTATTTCGGCCGCATCAATCCTTGTACGTGTACCCATAGCGTATCGCTTTTACATTTTCTCCGAGAAATTGTGACGGAAATTCCGCGGCAAAATTTACCGTTTCGATATTAATACCAATTTTGCTTAACAATCTGCCCAAGGCAATCATGTTGACAAAGATGGGACTGCTAAATTGCTCTACGGCAAGTTTCTCAAAAGGAATGCGGTCGCTTGCGGGACACCTGAGTTCGCACTTTTTACATTCTGCATCACAGGCGGACGATTCAATGAGCACAAGCCTGGCATGCACCGTTGGATCAAGTGTCTTTGAGAGCTGGAGCCCGATATCAGCTTCTTCAAAAAATGGAACGGCGATTGGTTCATCAGAATACACAATTTCAGCGCGGATGTTTCCCCCCCGCACAGCTGCGTCATAAACAAGATTCAGAGCCACCTCTTTGCCCAGCTTGGCCAGGATATTAGCCAGCGCATGCGCCATAAGCTTGATACCCTGACCCGCCTCACCGGCAAGCACGATCTTTTTCGACCGGTGTTCCTCGGGAACCGGGGTAATCTTTCGCACCATGAAGATGATATTCGTTCCGAAAAATCTGCGATCAATAAAGGCGGCCTCTCTAAATCCATGCTTCTGGAAGAGATGATACGCCGCCTTCTCAGAGGGGTACGTAAACAGCTTGGCCTCATAGCAGCCCTTTTCCGTAAAAATCTTTATTGTTTCTTCTATGAGCTTATCACCATACCCTTTTTTTCTATGCTCTGGCGCTATACCCATCCAGTGGATATTACCCACACCCTCAGAAACCCAGGCAAACATAAAACCTGCAACATTATCATTCTCCCTGACAACAAGATAGATACAATCTTTGTTACTAAGACGATTTGTAACTTCTTCCGCAGGATACATATCCTTGAAATGCAGACGTTCCACCTCAAGGCTCTTTTCGTGTAATTCGTCTATAATAATATGAAACAGTTTTACGACAGCTTCTACGTCCGATTCCTTGAGGTTCTCAATAGTAAAAGTCATAAAGAAAAGCAGTAATTTGGTTGTTGAAAAATCTCTCACCCGCCGGAGACTGCATATATGCGTGACACGCACGCAGACAGATTGCAGATAGCAAATGAAATTATCCTGTTATGAATAAACATTCATTACAATATTGTTTTAAATTATACAAACAGTCATAAAATTGCAAGGTAAATTTACCATAAGGACGTCTTTCGAAGTACATTTTTTATGGCCCTAAAGATACTTCTATTTTATGTGACTCATAGTCATTTTCTTCCAGAGAAATGATGTATCCGTTTCCGGCAGCAAATTCCAAAGTACCTTTTGGAAGGAAACGATAGATAAGTCTGGCCGTTATGGTAATTTTGCCGGTATCAATTGTTTGAAACTCATAATGAGTCGTGTCCGTCTGGTTTGCCTTAATTCGCGTATCATACAACTCTTCCACAGCATAGGCATACAAGACGTCATAGAAAAAAGGACTGAGTTCTTCGTTATCCACCACCATCCTATTGTGTTTCATAAATATCTTCCCTGGTTTTCCCGCATAATCTCCTTTGCCTTCGTAGTAGCCTTCAGGGAAATTCCCGCCCGGCGTGTCTACGATCTGTCCGTTGTTTTGAGTAAGGGTGTATCCCGATTGAGTGGCCTCTACAACCAGGACGACATTTCTCTGTGTCACCCCGGAAGGATAGGTGTGCCCCGTATGTGAATTTATTACGCTCACATCGAAGCTTACGGTACCGTCTTCTGCCTTAGCATTGGTAACCGTAAGGTCTACTGCCCAATCCAGATATCTTTTCCGCTTTCCGGGGGATAGATTTTGGTTAGTACCTTCAAAACGATGTGGGTAAACCGTCCTGGCATCTCGTTTGGTTGCGGACTTTCTTTTCTCTTCCGAAATCATATAAAAGGGATCGGCAATCTCCGTATAATCAGCGATTGATTTGCCGGTAGACGGATCGGGTGGCGGGTCTTTCATGTGGCAATCCTGGCATTGCAACACCTTTCCTGCATAATTGTTCACCGGATAATCAGCTTCCAGTCCGCTGTATCCGCTAAAACGCCACTCTCGGTAGGTATCCTCACTCCAGAGGATGCGTTCAATTGCTTTACCCTCAGGCTGGTCATTCTTATCCACAGGTTGTAGATAGAGTTTTCTGGCATCCTGATGACAGGGTGAACATATTTCACTTTTTTTAAATTGGGGCACATAGGATGCCTGCATGCTCTTGTATATGGCATCGTCAAATGGCCCAAACATGATTTTACCTTCTAAAGCAAATTCAAGCAACGGGTCGGGGCGCAAGAGATTTACCTTATAATTTACCCCTGGTTCCGTCCAATACTCTTCTTCTGCACGAACATGAGACATTTTATGGCAAAAATCACAATGAACGCCTTGTTTATCGACTGAGGAAAGTTTATCTCCCTCGGTTAGCACACCTGCCCTCATATCCCACAAGGGAGTGACGCTATCATCCTGTACCTTTGAGGCGTAGGATGGGGAATGGCAGTCAGCACAGTCGTGGATATGACCCGCATCGCCCAGAATCTTGTATCGCCCCGTAACATCTTCGAATATCTTTCCCTTATCACCCACAAAGGCAGGATTTGGATTATTAAAGATGGCACTATCCGTAAAATTGCTGCGGTCACCGGTAACATACCACGCCGTATAGAGGAGAAAGACTAGCTGATTAACCGGATTAATGGCCGCATTGGCCATGTCACTGTCTTTCCAGTCATTGTAAATATTACTATGACACTTTTTACATGAATTGGCAGAGCTGTATTCGTAAGATGGATGGTCTTGTGCCGGAACAGGTGAAAGGGTGACGTCAACATTGTTGCCCTGTTCCAGTACCATTTCCACGCCTGCATTTTTATAGCCTTCCCTGCCTGCGGTGATCACAAGAGCCTGGCCGGAGATACCTTCATAATCCATGGTAAAATTTCCATGCTCATCAGAAACAACAAACTTATCTTCACCTTGCGGGTGATAACTCAGATCACCCGCGCGGACATCTGCAACCCCCTGAATCCTCACACGGGCATCGGTGAGTGGCTCTCTCCCTTTATCTGATATCTTTTCATAAACGGTTCCCGCTAATGTCCACTTTCCTGCGTTACCAACCGTAAACCGGTCTTTTCTCCTCATCTCATCCTTTGCATTTTTCCCGCGCAAGGTCATATGGATGGTTATCGTATCGCCAACGGGATAGCTTTCAAGGGGAGCGAGGCCGGTAAAGGCTGTCAGATCAGCGTTCCAAATCAACGGATACTTCGTTTTCCTCTTCGTTTTATGAGATTTTAACGTAAAGAAAGACTTCTTAATTTCCCGGTAATCAAGAATGTTCTGTGCTACCTGAACGTAAAGGGTATCGGCAGGAAGAAAAGCGCGGTCGTCAGTTGAGTAATCGACATTCCTGCTGAGAATATGCGACACACCAGCAAAAGTGGTTTTGCATAATGAAATTAATGTTATCGAAAAAACTAACAGAATAAATTTTTTTTTAAATATATTCATGGTTAAATAATTTTAAGAGTATAAGAAATTCAAAAGAAAGATTCTTCTGTCGCTTTGCTACTTCAGAATGACACGCAATAGCATAAATGTCATTCCGAACGAAGCATAAAATCTAATTTAATAAAGTATTTAATCCTACTTTTCTCAACTGATTCTGACATTCCTTCATTTTTTGGTAAATAGAAGACCACGATCTCTTCGCATAAACGATAGGAACTCCTCTGTTTTCTGCAAAATCCTTTATTTTATGTGCCAGATTATGGTTCACAAAGTCATATAGCATGATAATAAAATCCATTGTCTCCGGGATCCCATCCCGAATCTTCTGTCCGCTCCTGCCCGTTACGTGCCGAATCTCCGTAACCCCGATTTTATCAAGTTCCTTTGGAATGCCCCCTAAATGGTCTCCGCCTACAATAAGTACAGACATTTTTCAGCCTCCTCTCAAAAACCAATAAATGCAATTGAGACTCAATCTCTATTGATAGTTAGTGTAGGTGAAATTTATAAAATGTCAACATAAATATTTCATAACAATTTAGTTTTTTAGAAAATACAATAATAACACTATTTGCCGTGCAGTGATTTATTAATTAATTTGATTTTGAAAGATGATTTTTATAAGATTTCAAAGTCGTTGTACTGATTTTTTATTTTGAACATAGCAGCGGTTTGTGTGGTAATCGTAAGGTTATGCATCATAAATTCAATACCCCGTCTTTCCTATTTTCACTGTTCATGCGGAGGCATTTTTATAAGATAGTGCTCCTCTTCCTGATGGCTTCCCTATACTTTCCCTGCCAAATTGCATATGCCGTTACTATGCAGGGAAATATCTATAAAACCACATCGAAAAAACACAGCGCACGGAAGTGGACTAAAAATGGACAGTCGAATTATAAAAGAGGCCGGTACGAACGCGCTGTCAGGGCATTTAATAACGCTGTATCAAGTTATCCCAAATATTTTGAGGCATGGGATGGACTGGGAAATGCGTTATATTGTCTGGGGAAGTATGATATGGCTATTCAGGCCTATGACAAGGCCCTGAGCATCGATCCTCACCATTATTCCACCGTGGTAAACAAGGGAATTTCCTTCTATAAAAAAGGTAACTATGAAGAGGCCTTAAAATTATACGATACTGCCCTTCAATCAGAACCAAGACTTTCATCTGCCTGGTATAACAAAGGCGTTGTTCTGATTGCATTATCCAGATACAACGAAGCCATGCAGGCCTTCGAGAAGGCCATCGCACTTAATCCAAAAGAGGATTTGGCATGGCACGGGAAAGGGTATGTATTAATTCTCTTTGAGCAATATGACGACGCCCTGAAACTTTTCAGCAATGCAGTTCAGGCGAATCCCAACAGGGCGTGGGCATGGAATAATATGGGAATCACCTTAAACAGATTGGGCGTGTATGATGATGCCGTAAAGGCCTTCGATAAGGCTATCGAAATCAATCCGAAGAGTGCAAGGGCATGGCACAATAAGGCGAATAGCCTGTATAATTTAGGGAAATACGACGAGTCTGTGAAGATTTATAATAAGGCTGCGGAGTTAGATCCCCTTTTGTATGCAGGGGTAAAAAAATAGGAAGTTTTCAGCAATCCGAATGCTGGCCGCAGATGGCTGAAGGCTTCCACAAATAATTATTTGAAAACATATATTTATGAAGACTACCGTAAAAAAACTATTGCGAGCGATACTCATTTCTGTCACGTTTGTTTTTATCATGGCCGTGAATCAGCAACACCAGGTTATAGCTGCATGGCCCTCTCATTCACGCGAAAATGCGGCTATCTGTATGGCGCCAGGCCAACAAAGTTCCCCACAGATAATTACTGACGGCGCTGGCGGGGCCATCATTACATGGGAAGATACACGAGACGTCCATTTTGATATCTATGCCCAACGGATTGATGCACACGGGAAAGTCCTGTGGCAGAAAGATGGGGTTCCTGTTTGCACGGCGCCAGAGAATCAAAAACGGGCCCGGATTATTAGCGACGGTAATGGAGGAGCTATTATTGTCTGGCATGATGTGCGAAGCGGCAGTGGTAATTACGATATATATGCTCAACGCATTGATGCAGACGGGAACCCTCAATGGACGAATGACGGCATACCCGTCTGTAATGCGAGCAAAGAACAGAATAGTCCATGCATTACATCAGATGGCACAGGCGGGGCGATTATCATGTGGGAAGATTTTCGAACCAACTACGCCGATCTTTATGGTCAGCGGATTAATAAAAATGGAGAATCGCTTTGGGCAAAAAACGGGGTGCTTGTCTGCGGGACCACGGGCGCACAAAGCGCGCCAGAAGTCATATCTGACGGAACAGGTGGTGCCATAGTAACGTGGCAGGATTTTCGGAGAAATTACGCTGACATGTACGCTCAACGCATTGACGGTGGCGGGACTATACTCTGGGAAGAATGGGGTGTCGCTGTATGTAATGCGCAGGGACATGAGAGTTTTGCCGTTATAGTCAGTAATGGCGCTGAGGGTGCGATTATAACTTGGATAGACACCCGTAATGGCACCAACAACAACGACATCTACGCACAGCAACTTGATGGGAATGGGGCGGTACAATGGTTAGCTGATGGTGTTCCCATATGTACTGCATCAGGAAATCAAAACTACCCCATGATTACTACCGATGGTGCAGGTGGCGCTCTTATTGGATGGTGGGATATGCGAAGTGGAGATTTTAATATCTATGCACAGCGCATTGACCTTGCAGGTTACGTTCAGTGGGGAAAGAACGGTTTAGCCATATGCATTGAATCCGGTATCCAAAATCGTGTGTCTATTATCAGCGACGGCGATAATGGCGCAATATTGGTGTGGAACGACAATCGTACCGCTCCCGCTGATTTTGATGTGTATGCACAAAGAATAGACCGGAAGGGCATTACCTTGTGGGAAAAAAACGGCACAACCATCTCTGCGGCATCTGATACGCAATGTTTTCCCGTCCT
>JAUPKS010000401.1 GCA_030837315.1 Planctomycetota bacterium | reverse complement strand
TCAATCTCAAAAAATCGCCTTACATCCTCCCTTAAATTTCGATACTTATTCCCGTATCTTACATAGCGCTCGTGTCTATCGGTTGGTTTCAGAAAGACGAGAAGCGCCGTAAAGGTTGCTGCCGCAAATCCTGATATGCCGGCAAATACCTCGAAATAGGGAACTAATCTGGTTAAAGCAAGACACCCAGCTTCTACTGATAGAATAACAGAAAAAACGCCTAACCAGAGATTTAAATTCCCCAGCTTTTTAGCCACGATAAAATGGGCGGTAAAGGTATATTCTAAATCTTCGTATAATCGTAAGGATTCATTTCTGAGTCGGTCTCTTAGATTATTCATAGTTCATAATGTCCACAAGTATAGGGAAAGAATCAACATGTATCTCTTTCTTCTTTCTTTTTCTGCACAATCTCTTGTAAAAAATGTGTTACTTTTTCTATATTTTGTTCATTGAGTGAGTAGTAGACCCATTTACCGTCCTTCCGATCTTTAATGAGACCGCTTTCCCGTAAAATTCTCAGGTGGTGAGAGACAAGATTTTGCGGAAGTTTAAAATATTCATAAATATTACATACGCATTTCTCGCCGGATGCAAGATAGGAAATAATATTGAGACGGATGTCACCGCTCAGCGCCTTTAGTAATTTGGAGAATTGTTGGCTTTTAAAAGTGTTCATATTATATCAAATTATATTGATATAATATGAATCGGAAACCGGAATGTCAAGGTGTTTGTTATGATAAAAACAAATCAGGTTGGGTTTTAAAAGACAAAAGCACAAAGACTTTTTACTTAATTTTATATTTTTACCTAAAGTCTGCAAATGATTTCGGGTAGCGAAAATAGACCTTCTATAATACCCTTGCTAGACAAACATCAACAATAAACTTCAATACATAAAAATATTGACATGTGTTTATGAAGATACTATACTTTCACTTATGAAAATATATTTGTTTGTAAAAATTCTACCACACGAAGGATCTTATCTGGACCAAAAAATAGAAATTCCATCCTCGCATGTTACTCCACCTTAGAATCAATCTACGCCCATGCATTCAGTCATTTTCAATTTATTCCCCAATATTTAGAAGTTTATGATTTAATTTTTACAGATCTAAAAAGGATTGCACGTTTTAAAACTTCCCGATAGTGGACCATCGCCATATTGATGTTTGCACGTAGTAAAGGTATTGAATGTTAAGAAAAGTGTTTTTAACAGAAGACATGAGATTTTTGATATAAGATTATTATTGTGAATATTTCAACTCAAACGGTAATTACGGACACTAAATTAAAAAGTATGAGCGAAGAGATACGACGAGAAGTATCGCGCCGTCGCACCTTCGCAATTATTTCGCATCCCGATGCAGGTAAAACAACGCTAACAGAGAAACTTTTGTTGTATGGCGGTGCTTTAGACCTGGCTGGTTCAGTTACAGCGAAGAAAAGGCAGAGGGAGACCGCTTCGGACTGGATGGAGCTTGAGAAAAAGCGGGGAATTTCTATTTCTTCAACAGTTCTCCAGTTTGATTATGGGAACTACAGATTGAATTTGCTTGATACGCCGGGTCACAAAGATTTTTCGGAAGATACGTATCGTGTATTAATGGCTGTTGATGCGGTAATTATGGTCATTGATGCCGGAAAAGGAATCGAGAGTCAAACCCGTAAGCTTTTTGAGATATGCAGAAAACGCGGTATCCCCATCTTTACATTTATGAACAAACTTGATCGTCCTTCAATGGCTCCTTTGGAATTGATAGATCAAGTGGAGAAAGTGCTTAACCTGCACGCATTTCCTGTTACTTGGCCATTGGGAAACGGACAGAATTTTAAAGGTGTCTATGACAGGCTCAGGAAAGAAGTGCATCTGTTTGAGAGGGCGCCTGGAGGCGCATATAAAGCTCCTGTGTCGATTCGGGATATTTGCGACCCCTTGGTGAAAGATACCCTAAGCGAGCAGATATACAATGAGGTTGCCGAAGAAATAGCGATCTTAGATGGAGCACATGGGGGGTTTGATCGGGACGCCGTTCTCCAGGGCAATACAACGCCGGTTTATTTTGGAAGTGCTGCTAATAATTTTGGTGTGGAGCTTCTATTGAAAGGGTTCCAGGAGTATTCATCTGGTCCTGCTCCCAGAAAAGCAACAAGTGATTGGATACCGTTGGATAGCCTTCACTTCTCGGGGTTTGTTTTTAAGGTCCAAACGAACATGAATCCCCTGCACAGGGATCGTATGGTTTTCGTAAGAGTTTGTTCCGGCAAATTCTATCGCGACATGACGATGCACCACGTACGTCTCAAAAAAGAAATACGGTTGTCCAGTTGCCATAATGTTTTTGGCCGTAACCGGGAGATCGCAGAGGAAGCTTATCCAGGCGATATCATCGGTTTTGTAACGAGAGCGGATTTTCGTGTCGGAGACACAATTAGCACGGATCCTAACCTGATTTTCGAGGAAATTCCACGGTTCGCTCCGGAGTGTTTCGCTTTTTTGCATAATTCTTTGCCATCAGGTTATAAATCTTTTCGCAAAGGCGTGGAACATCTTCTTGCCGAGGATATTGTGCAGGTTTTTCATGTGCAGGGACATCAGAGCAACCTCCCCCTTTTAGGGGCAGTGGGGCATTTGCAGTTCGAAGTTATGCAGTATCGCCTTAAGGATGAGTATGGGGCTGAGTCCAGATTAGAAGCCATGCCATGGAAAGTTCTCAGATGGCTGGAAACCTCTTTGAATGATACGGATTTAAAACAATCTTTGCCGCATGGCGCCGCGTTAGGCGCAGATGATCAGGGACGGAAGGTTGCTCTTTTCCCGTCTGAGTGGTCGTTAAAATATTTTTCGGAAAAGAACCATTCGGTAAAACTTTCTGATTCACCCGGTAAAATGAGATGAAGGGGGCCTTTTAAATTTGGAAAGGAAGTCCTTCTGCGCTTAGAATCAAAGTGTCCCGTGTGCTGTGTGTGTGCGCGATTATTTTACGAAACAATCTTGATAAACCTCATTTTGGGATGTGTGTGAAATGTTAAAAGCAAATCCCGCGTGAACGTATACTCGCCATTCCTGAAACAAGGCTTTGCGTTAGCTGTGCTGTTATGAGTTAACATAGAAAATATTTTCATTACAGGCAGGAATGAAACAGAAGTAGTTATCTCGGCGGAAATATAATCAACGGGTTCATTAATTGTGATTTATTAAAAATATGAAAATTTGAATGGACAAGCTTTCGCATCCTTCACAAATTCCCCGTGCTCATGCATTCGTGTTGGTATTGGTCTCCGGTGTAACGGTGTTTACGGATATTGCCATTGCAGTAGCGTCCGGAGTAATCATTTCTGCCTTAGTTTTTGCATGGGAAATCGGATTGATTTTATGTATGAAGGCATCAACATCAGCAGAAACCCACTAACAGGGTATTGTGTAAAACAAATATTCGTGTTCATTCGTGGCAAAACTATTACTCAATCCTGCCGTTTTTCATTTTGAAGGTCACGTCGGCAATCTTTTCAAACAAGGTATCGTGGGTGGCAACGAGAATAGTTACGCCTTGTGTCTTTAGTTCGTTCAAATAATTTATTATGTGTGCGCTGGTTTCATTATCGATATTCGATGTGGGTTCATCAGCAATAATAATTTCAGGGTTATTTACCAGCGCCCGTGCAATAGCCACCCGCTGCTGCTGTCCTCCGCTGAGTTCCTCGGGTGTATGGTACAGCCTGTCCCCCAGGCTCATTTTTTCTAACAGTAATTTTGCCCTTTCAAAACGTTCTTTGAAACAGATCCCTGAAGGAATAAGGGGATAAGAGACATTCTCCCAACTGGTGAGCCTTGGGATGAGATGAAAATCCTGAAAGATAAAGCCGATCTTTTCCCGCCGCAGCCTTGCAAGGGCAATATCAGAAAACGCGGTAATCTCTTCGTCATACAGGAACACCTTACCCGCACTAGGTCTGTCCAGGGTGCCAATAATATTTAGCAGGGTAGTCTTCCCGGAGCCAGATGGACCGTTAAATACCACAAAGCTGTTTTTTGAAATGGTTACATGAATGTCATATAGGGCGCGCACCTCGTGGTGTGAATGATGACGGTAAGATTTACAAAGATTCTCTGTCCTTATCATTATTGCATTGACATAACCGGTGACACCGTTGATGCCCTCCACGAAGAATAGATACTACTTACCATGGTCAAGAGAAAGGCAAAAAAGAAACTTAACAGACACGGTAATGGCAAAAACCTTGCAGGCATCGTAAATTTGGGCAACATGGTTACCTCTGCAATAAAAAACTGTGCGATAAAAGCACCGTTAAAACCCTTGATCCAGAGAATAGATAGCACTATGGCAATAGTTGCTCCCAATAAACTGATGAGTAATTGTTCAATGGAAATAAGTTCTAATACCTCCAGGGTCTGCCACCCCGTGGCCTTCATGATGCCGATTTCTTTCTTCCTCTCAGATAATCCAAAACCAGAAGCAACCAGAATGGCAGGAACACCCAGTGCAAAGGCCACGATATATAAGGCGCTAAAGATACCCTCCTTCAGCATAAACCCCTTTTTAAAATATAACTCTATCATGTGTTTATCTTGCAACCGGTATGGTTCACTCTGAAGAATATCGTACAAATCAGTCGCAATCTCTGAATTATGCCCTGGCAGGCTATGAATTTGTATATCGGTAGCAACGTCCTGTTTGCCGAACAGTTCCCCGGCATCCTTGAAAGACATGAATATCATAGAAGACCCCCAGATACTGGCATCTGAAGAAAAGAAACCTACAACCG
>JAUPKS010000400.1 GCA_030837315.1 Planctomycetota bacterium | reverse complement strand
CGAATACTGCGGTTAAACAGGAATGTTTGCTGAGAGACAATCGCAATGTGCTCAAGGAGCGACGCATGCTTAATTTTTCGTATATCTATTCCGTCGATCTCTATACTGCCTTTGACAGGGTCGTAGAAACGCGGTATCAGGTTTACAAGGGTCGATTTTCCCACCCCGCTCTTTCCTACGAGAGCAACGACCTCTCCCTTGTGAATGGTGAGGTTAATATCCTTCACGATACATTCTTCGCTATTATCATAGGAAAAACTTACGTCTTTAAAAGAGATGCCTTCTTTTATGCTCTCCAGGGTGACGGCCTCGGGATGATCTTTTATGGAAGATTCAATCGTGAACAGTTCAAATACCCGATTAATGCCGGCCATGGCCTCTTGCAAACTTGCATAACTTTTGGCCAACTTCTTGACGGCAGAAATTACCATAAAACCGATAGCGGTAATAAACCCGCCAAGTTCCCCAGGGGTAATTTTCCCGGACATAACGACATACCCCCCCAGGATGATCAATACGGCAAGTCCCAGGGAATAAACGAATTCACTGGTACTTATGTTGACGGCCTTTACCTTGACCATTTTCAATCTTTTTCTGAAGAATCGTTCGCTAATATCATGGATTTCACGGCTCTCCTCGGCCTCCATCTTAAACGCCTTTACAATCCGAATGCCTGCGAACATCTCCCGCAAGGCATCCGTGAGGTCAGAAAGATGCCGCAAACTCCCCTTTCCATGCTTCTTGATCTTCTTGCCCATGACAAGCACGGGAATGAATATTACGGGGAAGGCAATTAAGGTCAACAGTGACAGTTTCCAGCTGAAATAAAATGCCAGTGACAAGCCGCAAACCAACTGCAGGGGCTGGAGCAGGATTTCATCGAAAAGGACCCCGAGTCCCGACTGTGTTACAGCGATGTCATTCGTTAATCTGGAGAGGAGATCGCCACTCTTCCTGTTTTCAAAAAAACTCAGGGACTGAGGGAGTAAATGGTCACATATTTTGTTCCGAATATCCACAACAATGGCACACATGACGAGATTTCTGAAATACTGCTGAAAATAGCAGGAAAGGGAAATAATGGGGGCGATGATCGCTATCACAATGCCGATGCTTGTAAATGAATGCGTAGCGCGTTTTTGTAATTTTTCTATAACCGCAAATTTACTGATTACCTGTTTTTTAAACTGTTTAACAGGAGAGGGGCTTTTTGGTGTTTGAATATCTTGGTCTATATCGATCCTCGGTAAGGGGGTGATTGTGTTGGTATTACCTATGAGCAGTTTGTCTATAATCGGTTTAATGAGTGAAATCTGGATACCATGTGCTGATGTATAAATGACCATGCTGACAATGGCCAGCGTCATATATTTCCAATAAGGCCTTGCAAAGGACAACAACTTGGCACATTCACTAAAAAGGGTACTTTTTTTCATAGGTTCCTTCATTGATTATCCATGAGAAGCCTTAAAAATCACTTTGTATCAAGGCGGAGGAATAGAGCAAGGGGCATTAGACCAGTAGTATAATTTTACATCGGTTGCGGAAACCTGCAAATAATAGCAAAATGTTATCACATAGCTACTTGCTTTTCAATAAAAGATTTTAGAATAACCCTCGTTTTTGAAGTGCGGATACAAGTTTAGGGTAAAAAAACGTGAAAATTACAAAGAAACAAAAAATAAAATTGTAACACTTTAGTTTTTTGAAAAAATCCAGGAAAAATAAAAGAAAATAACAACGTAGCCCCATCAGGGGCGGCCTGTTTGTAGAAATTGCTACAAACAGTCAGCTCCGAAGGAGCTGGAGGAAAACTTCCCTCCTCAGGGAGGCTGTATTTTCAAAAAACTAAATTGGTGCAAATAATTAAATTTCCTTGAAAGACTTATAAATCCAAGTAGAATGGATACATCCCTCATATGATTGTTCAGGGTTGAGTTTTATATCGTATACCATTGTATTTTTCTCATAAGCAAAACACACCATGATAAAAAGGTGGGTATTTCCCCCTCCTAATAAGCCTCTCCAGGCAGAGATTGCAAGCAAACTCAAAATATCACACGTGCTGGCTCAGGTTCTTATCAATCGTGGGATTGTAGATGTTGCTTCCGCCAGAAGCTTTCTCCAGCCACAAATTGGGGCATTGGGAGACCCGTCTCTTCTCCCCGGCATTGAAAAGGCATCTATTCGTATTAACGAGGCCGTGAGCAGGGGAGAGAACATCGTCATCTATGGGGATTACGATGTTGATGGCCTGTCGGCTACAGCACTGATGTATCGGTGTTTGAAATTGGTAGGGGCGCAGGTAAGTTACTATATTCCGGAGAGGTTGGAAGAGGGGTACGGTTTAAATGCGGACGCAATTAAAAAACTGAGGGGAGCGGGAGCCGACGTTATTCTGACGGTAGACTGTGGTATCAATGCCTGTCGGGAGGCAGATATTGCCCGTATGTGTGGCATTGACCTGATTATTACCGACCATCATCGCCCCGGCCAGGAAATACCCAATGCCTTTGCGGTAGTCAATCCAAAATTACATGCATCCCACCATGTTTTTCGCGATCTCTCTGGTGTCGGTATTGCCTTTAAGCTGGCGTGGGCTATCGGACAGCATTTGTCACCGCAGAAGAAGGTATCTCCTGAGTTCAAGGATTTCCTGCTGAGCGCTGTCGGGTTGGTGGCGCTGGGGACAATTGCTGATGTGGTGCCGCTCCTGGGCGAAAACCGTATCATTACCAAATATGGGCTGAGTGCATTGCAATATACCGAAATTCCTGGATTGCGTGCGCTTCTCGATGGGGCAGATATTTCCCATATAAATCTCGATGCCTCTCACGTGGGGTATCGCTTGGGACCGCGGCTAAACGCTCCGGGGCGCATGGGAAAAGCAGGCATTGTCGTCGAACTGTTAACTACCACCTGTAAGGAAAGAGCGGTAGAAATTGCTAATTTTCTGGAACAGGAGAATAAAAGAAGACAAGAGATTCAGGTTGATATCCTGGCGTCCGCCAGGAAAAAGGTAATGCATGAAATAAACCTGGACGAAACCTCTGCCATTGTATTGGCTGATCAAGCATGGCATCCGGGGATTGTTGGCATTATTGCCTCGAAAATTGTAGAAGAATTTAACCGTCCCACGGTGATGATTGCGGTTTCAGATGCTGTTGGTCATGGTTCTGCGCGTTCTATTCCTTCATTCCATATCCTGGAGGCGTTGGAAAGTTGCAAGAACAAGTTACTTTCTGTGGGTGGGCATGCACAGGCTGCAGGTTTAAAGATACACCCGGATAATATCGACGAATTTCGTGGGATGCTTAATAGTGCGACATCTCAAAGGCTTTGCAAGGCGGATTTGATCCCCGTCGTGAATATTGATGCTGAGGTTCCGTTCTCCATGTTGTCTAAAGCAGTAGTGACGGAGCTTGCACGCCTGTCACCTCACGGCGAAGGGAACCCCCTTCCTTTATTTGCCGCCACGCATCTAAAGATTGCTGGACAACCACGCCGTATTGGTTCGAAGGGACAACACCTGAGTTTCTATGTCAAACAGGGCGACGTTGCTATCAGGGCGGTTGCCTTTGGTATGGGAGAGCACATAGACAGGCTAAGGCAAAATGGAAGAACGTGTTCTCTTGCCTTTGCGGTAAAAATAAATAATTGGATGGACAAGGAGCAGTTGGAGCTGGAGGTTAAAGACGTAAAATTTGATGATGAGGCATGAACACGATCGATATCCCAAAGGGATGGGATCAGGTTGCTGAGCGCATAAAGCAAGACACAAAACTATGCGTTGTTGTCGGTAAGATCGATAGCGGCAAGAGCACACTGTGTAAGTATCTGGTCAACACATGGACGGCCTCCGGAATACGTGTTGGGTATGTTGATAGCGACCTGGGTCAATCCACATTAGGTCTCCCCGCCACGGTGGGTTTAAAGATTTTTAACACCCCTCCTCATGAAAGTGATTATGCAAACCCAGCGCACATGCACTTTGTAGGCAATACGGCGCCTGAGGGTTTTTTATTGCAAATGCTCCATGCAGTAAAAACGATGGCCGATAAATCCCGGCAAGAAGGCTCCAAAATTACCCTCGTAGACACGACAGGCTTTATAGAAGGGCCTGTCGCCCGCATCCTGAAACTCCACAAGATTGAAATGCTCCGTCCACAATGGATTCTTGCATTACAAGCAGAAGATGAAATGGAACACCTTTTGAGCGGGTATGAAAAAATGGGCTGGCAGGTCATGAGACTGGGGTGCTCGAAACGAGTAATAAGTCGTTCTCAGACCGAAAGGCAGAAATACCGGAGTGAAAAATACAAGGCCTATTTCAGAGGGGCAAAAATCGTAGAGTGTTCCATGCATAAGGTGGTATTCCCCGCCTGCATTATCGGCACCGGCCAAAGGATACATCCCCCGGAATTACCAAGAGATGCCGGGATTCAGGGTATGAACCATCTGTACGTGGAAAAATGCGGAAATGAGCTCTTGATCATGGCAGACCGTATGGACACGTCAATGCCATTCTATAAACTAAAAGGCTATTTTGGCGTTACCTCAGTTGTATTTATTGAGAGGCACGGATTAAAAGATCTTCTTGTTGGTCTAAACGATAATGATAATAATACCATGGGACTCGGCACTATTAACGATTTTGACCCTTTTGCCGGCAAGCTAACGCTCTTTACCCCTGTGTACGATTTTCACATGGTTGCAACAATACGGCTGGGCGTGTTAAAGCTGGAACGGGGAGAAAAGGAATATGGGAAAACTCGGGTAATTCAGTATGTGTAGGAAAGGCTTTGGTTGCCTGGTTTTCCGCCTCTTATCCGTGTCCGCTATTTGT
>JAUPKS010000399.1 GCA_030837315.1 Planctomycetota bacterium | reverse complement strand
ATTTGATCAAGATCGTTCTTTCTCTGCTTGGAATTTGTATCCCCTGTCAACAAGTGTGTCCTGACATGAGAGTGAAGAAGGTATTTCTGCACGGTCTGAAAATGTTGTTTAGCCAGTATTTCTGTAGGTGCCATAAGAGCAGCCTGATAACCGTTAGCAATGGCAGCTAGGATTGCATAAATCGCCACAACCGTCTTACCGGAACCAACGTCACCCTGCAGCAATCGGTTCATGGGCTTAGGACTTCGCATATCCTCCGCAAGTTCGTGAATTACCCGTTCCTGCGCCTTCGTCAAGGCAAAAGGTATAAGGTTGCGGATGTGTGTGTCGACATTAGCCCCTATCTTGAACGAGATGCCTGCTTCATCTTTAATGCCACGCCTCCTCAGCGCCATAGCCAACTCAAGGGTAAACAATTCGTCGTAGACAAGCCGGAATCTAGCATTTTTCAAGTTCTCGAACGTCTCTGGGAAATGGATATTATTTATTGCATTATCTATGGGGAGCAGATGATTCCTCTCCATAAGCTCTTTTGGGAGTATTTCATCAATATACCCGACAAAATGGTGCACTGCCTCCTTCATGATCTTTCGAAAGTGGGCCTGGCTCATATGCTCGGTAAGCGGATAAACAGGGACGATGCTTCCTTCCTTTGTAGTAATTTCGTTATCCTGGATGATTTCATATTCTGGACTCAATAACTGCAGGTATTTATATTCCCCCACCTTGCCATGCAAAAAAACAGTGTCTCCGGCATGAAATTTTTTTGTGAGAAAAGGCTGGTTAAACCAGGTCGCAGCAATTGAACCTGTTTCATCACCTACAAAGACCTCCAGAACGCTCTTTCTGCTTCTTGCCATTCTCGTTTGAACGCCAAGCACCTTACCCTGAATCGTAATCTCTGCGCCTATCCTGGCCTCAGAAATCCTTTGTATCCGGGTACGATCCTTGTAATCTCTAGGGAAATAATAAAGCATGTCACGAATCGTATGTAATCCTAACTTTCCGAAGGTTTCAGATCGCTTTGGTCCAACGCCTGTGAGTTATTGAACTGATTGATGTAATGCAGACGATGAAGTTGTCTTTGTTGTAGAGTTAGTAACTAACATGTGAAAGTTTTATTCTAAGACATTGGATGTATCCGATAGGGGTATACATCTATTAATTCCCCAACAACACTCTCGAATACCCTGGTGCGGCGAAGCTACAACCAAAGCTAAACCACCCGCTAAGCGGCTGAGAATAGCAAAAGCTGTGCTGTAGTATTTACAAGAAAATCCCCTTCGGTATAGTGCGATTGGGAATGCTTTAAGATTCGCAAAATAGCAGAAGGAGATAAGGGCGAAAAAGAGTTTATCACATACGGTATGGGAGTGCAAGTATCATATGGTATGGGTGCCGAAGAGACGTCGTAAGATAGTCTATGGGAAACTGCGAAAGGAAATAGGCGAGATATTGCGTCGTTTATGTGAGTATAAGGGTGTGGATGTGATAGAGGGTAAAGCATGTTATAGATCATCCACATTTGTTTGGCGATACCGCCGGCAATTATATGAACAGCAACCGGAATCGATTTTTTATTCAGCAGTATGCTGTATTTAGCATTTGGCAGGGTTCTGAAGTATTCTCACTTCAGCAACGTATCTGGTAAAAGATATTGTTTTGTGATGTAGGGAAGATATATCTATCGCATAATCAGTATATCATCCCCGAAGCAGGTAATACGGCAGATACTGAAGCACCTCGATCTTTGGACACCGGCACCTTCCAGAGACCCGCCCAACACAAGTTCATCTCCTAAAAACCATGAGCCGGTTATGAATTTTTCGATCACCTGTCTGCGTTCAACGCACAGGCAGATGGTTGGCCAGGTTACGATGAATCACGGATTGCGCCAAATTAAACCTTTCCTTATATTCCTCTACAGGACGGTGGGATGGTCTTGCCATTTTTTGCCAATTCCTTGTGAAAAATCGGGTAATGTGCTGCACATCACCCATCACATGATAATTCTCCTATAATTTCATACCATTCTCTTTCATTTCTCTTTCCTTAGTATGTTCAGTAGGGCTGATAAAATAAAAATACTTGCAAATTTCCTTGTTTTTGCTATAGTGACCACACGATAGAAAAAAGCAACCTCTTATCATCTCCCCTGATGAATGCCATAAAGAAATATTTCCCGCAGCTTACTCCTTTACAAATAGAACAGTTTGAGCAGCTTCAACCGCTTTATTCTGACTGGAATCAGAAAATCAATGTCATTTCCCGAAAGGACATTGACAACCTTTATGAAAGGCATGTTTTGTATTCATTGGCCATTGCAAAATTATATAAATTTTTACCTGGGGCAGAAATTCTTGATTTAGGTACCGGAGGGGGCTTTCCCGGAATTCCGCTTGCCATCTTTTTTCCGGAAACACAATTTACCCTTGTCGATGGAACCGGCAAAAAAATCCGGGTTGTTGGCGAAATAAAAACGGCATTGCAGCTTACAAATGTTGACGCAAAGCACGTCAGGGCAGAAGCGTTAAAACAGCCTTTCGATTTTGTGGTTAGCCGCGCCGTTACACAGCTCAATCAATTGATTACCTGGAGTTTCCGATTACTTAAAAAGAACCAGCAACATTCCATACCAAATGGATTGATCGCACTAAAAGGCGGGCACGTTTACGCTGAAATTAAAGCCCTCCCTCGCAAGGAATATGTCGAAGTTGATCCAATTTCAAACTTTTTTGAAGAAGAATTTTTTAAAGAAAAATATGTCATTTATGTGCAGGGGTGATTTAAGAAAGCAGCTTTTCTAAATAATGGAACCCAATACCAAACTGCCCAATTCTATCACTAATATACCCGGAGACTAGCCGCAGACTATATCCGATCAGTTCCCCAAGTCCTGCAACAATTCCAACGGTTGTTGCGCTTGCCCCAAGTAAGGCCAGATATGGGCCAT
>JAUPKS010000398.1 GCA_030837315.1 Planctomycetota bacterium | reverse complement strand
TTTCGCCATATTATAGCCACTGAATACTTAAAGAATAACCCAAACGGGTATCAGGTAGTGGCTAACATATTGCACGACAAACTTGAAACCGTATTGGGTGAATATGCTCATTTAAAGATAGCAGATGGTTTCTCTCACTGGGTATCTTATCTTGAAGGCAGGATTGAGACGATTAAAAAGGGGGATAGGAATGAGCAATAACAACGCCTTCAAGATCATACAAGAACCTGTGGTTTCTCTTTTGTCAAGGTATGGGTTGGATTATCAGCAAAAGAACAAAGGCCATATTACCTGGTTTAATTTTAAAAAGTGCCCGATGTGCGGGCATGACGATTATCAGTGTGGTCTTTCAGAGTCTAACGGAGCTTCCGGAAGGCTTGTTCATGGTGTCAGATGTTGGCATGCCGACGATAATCCCTGGGGTTTGAATAATCCTCACTATGAAGATTTTTTAGGACATATAGGAGCATTATCCGCATCTGAGGTATTACAGATTAAGGATTTTTCAAAAGGCTTTTATACTAAGGATAAAAGTATTTCCAAAATTTTTGATAGAGAGTACGCCAGCCGATTACAAAAAAGGTTGTTAGAAAACAAGGGTGCACTGAAGTATCTGTTTGATCGCGGTTTAGTGGTAAGCACAATAGAACGTTTTTATCTAGGCTTGTCGAGGAAATACACCAATAAAATAACAGGCAAAGCACAGGAGAACGCTCTTGTATGTCCCATAATGGACTCAAGAGGTAATTTCTTAAAGAGAAATCACTATTATAATATCCCCGATATAACCAAAAATCCTTTAGATAAGAATTCGTGGATGAAGGGAGAAGTGGTCTGTTATTATTCAGATGCCGTTAAATCTCAAAAAAGGCTTTTTGTTTGTGAAGGCCTTAAAGATGTATGGAGACATTGGCAGTCGCTGCAGGATTTTGGCCTATCGGATATTCTTTTGATCAGCTCTACACATGGTTGTGCATTTCCAAAAGAATGGAAAGACCAGGGATTTTGGAAAGATTGGGATATTATTTATTTTGGTCATGATAGTGATGCGGCAGGAGATATCACAGCTCGTAAGTTAGGAGAATACATAGGCCGTGAAGCTTATCGAGTATCACCACCTCTTAAAGAATATGGTAAGGATTGGAGCGATTTTTGGCAAAATGGCGGGACTATAGAAAAATTTAAATCCTTACTGGATCAAGCCCCTGTTGTTTCTTGAGGAACTTAAAGAGGCATCTGGTAATTTAAGTCAACTTGGTCGGCTTTCCTATAATCCTATTGATATTAATGGGGCATACTATGGGGGACATCTCTACTACCCGGTTCAAACTTTACATCGGGAAATAGTAAAAGGGGATAACTCCGGCATAGAAGAGATCGTAGAAAAACGTGAAACTGTAATTATCCGGTCTGATAGAAGTGTCCATATGGCAGTTGAATCAAAAGCCATGAAGGGAACGAACAATGATCAAAAGGTTTGGAGACTGACAGATGGGACTTTAATTGACAAGCTCCCTAAACCAAACATGTACAGTAGCTGGTCATGGTCCTCGATTGCGACGTATCTTAATGGTAAGGTCAAGGTGCGATCCTTGAAAGCCATGCTGGATGATGTGAGTGGTTATTTGAAAAAGAGTATTTGGCTTCCATACGAAGACGATTATGCCCTCTTGACGTTAGTGGTACCAGTCACCTTTACCCAGGCCGTATTTGATGCTATTCCACTTATAATTGTAAATGGACCAACCGGATCTGGCAAAACCCAATTAGGTATAGCTATGTCTAATTTATGCGCTAATGGGTCAATGATCGGACAAACCAGCGCTGCAAGCATAGCGCGGCATATTGACGAATCAAGGGGATTTGTTGTTTTGGATGATCTGGAATCTCTTGGTTCTAAAAAAGGGCAAGAATCAGCGGCCTTTTCTGAGTTGGCACAGGCAATAAAGCTTTCTTACAATAAATCTACAGCAGTAAAGGTTTGGACGGACGTTAAGACTATGAAGACCGAAAAGCTCAATTTCTATGGGGTTAAATTGATAAATAATACTCAGGGAGTGGATAATATCCTGGCAAGCCGTATGCTTCATATCCAAACCCGTAAAATGCCCCCAGTCATCCGAAAGAATTTTGGTAATCAAGGTGCGGCGGATATCAAAAAATTAAAGGCATTACGTAATGAACTGCATGTCTGGACCTTCGAGAATATTGACCTGGTGGCGGAGAAATATAGAGAATTATTCCCCCGGAAAACGGATCGTTCTGAGGAAATCACTGCGCCTTTAAAGGTTTTTGTTGATTTGGCTGGTAATGCTGACCTAAAGGCGCAAGCCTTAATGGCTTTAACAAGGCAAAGGAATAAATCAGTGGATTATGATGATCCAATAGAGGTGCTGCGTGAAGCTGTACGAAATATCATTATTCAAGGGTATGACTGGGTTACGCCTACCCATATTGTTAATGAGATGAAAACGCTTTTCCCCACATTTTTTAAACAAGAATCAACTACCCATATTCCGGAATGGCAAAGACCGGACTGGGTTGGTCGTCAAATGCGAATGTTGGATTTATTTGATCAATCCCGTGAGGGGATAAGAAAGCGTGTGAAAGGAAGTAATCTGCGATTTTATCCAATAAATCCAATGGCAATTGAGGCAGCAAGAATTTGGGCGGCAGAACAAGGACTGATGATGAAAGAACCAGGCTCAATTGAATGCGATATGTTTTGTCAAGAATGTAAGGGGTGCTTTTATCGTAACGTTGGATGTGATATTGGTGGATAAAATAGATCGTTCCATAAGATTATAGATAGGAGAATGGATAGCTTTTAGTGATCAAGCAAATAATTCTGAGAAAACAGGCCGATTCTGAGAAGATTTCAGATTTAGATAGGTATAGTTATTTTAAAAGATTTCTCAGAGGAGATCATTTTTACTAACTCTTTGATATTATTAAAATTTAATTTTTGAAATAACTATTTTCTGTCTATACTATGCCAACATATACCGGAAAAATCGTTTCAGATGGTCCGGTATTATGGTTGGTACTCTAACAAACAACGAGGGATAAGAAAAAAAGAAGGCTTACAAAGACCTGGGGATGAACCTGATGTGGGCAAGGAAGATATTGAGATCATTGATGTAGCCGAT
>JAUPKS010000068.1 GCA_030837315.1 Planctomycetota bacterium | reverse complement strand
GTAAAAAGGAACTCCTGGACGTTTTGAACCTGGTGGAATTGGGAAGGTTGAAACCCGTTATCGACAGCATTTTCCCATTGAAAGAGGCCTCCGCAGCCCACCAGAAGATGTTAGAGAGGGAAAATTTTGGCAAGATTGTATTAAAAATTCACGATACTGGTTGTTCGCACTAAGGAAGTGATGATGGGTAAACATGATAGTGTCTACTGGTTTAAGACTCGTGTCAAAGCACGAAGGACACTCTATTCAGAATGTCTTTCCATCTGTCTCGATACGATAAGCGGCATGTTCCAAACCAAGAGCTGGAAAGGAGTTTAAGCGCGTTATCTTTCCACTCACTGGAGTACCTATAACTTTGTGCCTTGCAGAACATTCCTCCGAAGTAATGAGTTTTTCCTTTGAAGCCGCACAGAAGGGGCAAAAGTCCGGATGGTACCCCACCATGTTAAAGCCGCACTGGTACAGACACATTGTTCCGTTTTCATAAGCCTTCTCCATTGCGCTTTGGAAATTTTAATAGTAAAGGGTGGCATGGACTTCGCCGTGAGCACTCAGTCGAACGACAAATTTGTTTATCTGTGCCAAATTTCCATACAGCCAAAACCACAGAGCACGTTATTCATCCGAGTCATTACGGATCATCACATAGTGGTCAATACCAGCTTCTTTAAACACATCACCAACAATCTCAAACCCATGTTTTCGGTAAAAGTCAACGAGATGTGACTGTGCATGCACCTTGAACTTCTTAAAACCTTGCTCTTTTGCAGTTGAAATCATAAAATCGGTTAGCTTGTGACCCAGCCTTTTCCCACGATATGATTTCCGTATTGCAACGCGTTCCAATTTCGCATACTCACCATGGGTGCGTATACGGCCGGCTGCAAAGGGTTCCCCGTTGTCTTCTCCCAGGATATGCATTGCAGAATAGTCATACGCATCACGTTCTATCTTATACGGAACCCCTTGTTCTTCAATAAACACTATACCACGTATGATAAATACCTTGATCAGGTCGTCGAGATTTATTACTACTCTAAACATTTAGTGTAACCAATTTGTAACGAAACAAAGTTTACCATTACTAAATTTACTAATGATTCAGAAGAGTAGGATGGGTTAAGCGGAGCGAACCCATCATTCCCTCTAAATCAGATGCACATCCACAAGAAGGAGCTCTGTATCAGTATCCGCCCTTACGTGAAGCACGGTCTCTTCAACAACTTTTGCTGCCCCAAAGGTGGCAATGAGATGGCCATTTACCTGGACGGGTCCTCCCTCGAGTACATAGAGATAGACACCCCTCCAGTCTTTGATCTGGTAATCCAATGTCAACCCTGCCTGAAGGAAAGATGAATGGACCTGTGCATTGGAGCGTATGGGAAGTGCGCCCGTGTGTTCATTGGAAACGAGGGGAAGGAATCGGTTTGTCCGTTCTGCACGTTCTGTCCTCTTCTGTTTCACCGAAGGTTCCAAACCGCGTTCAGAGGGAAGGAACCACATCTGGATGAACCTCATCGTCTCATCCTTGCGATTATTAATTTCAGAGTGGAACATCCCTTTGCCAACGGTTGTATGCTGTACCCATCCCTGTTTGAGGATGCCGCCCAATCCCTGTTCATCTTCATGGCGGAACTCTCCGCCAGCACAATACGTTACCACCTCGATCTCCCGATGGTAATGCAAGGGCCATACGGCATCCGGAGAAAGCGTATCATCATTAAATACCCGTAAGGTACCGAATTGCATATATGCAGGGTCGTGGTATTCTTCAAAAGAAAAGTGCCATCGACCACGAAACGTGCCGTTCTGGATATCCCCTGCTGCCTGATAAATATCTTCCGGTTTTCTGATTGTTATCATAGGTATTTTTCTCTTTTGGTTCAAGATACCAAGAAATGTCCCTGTTTACAAGGAAGAAGAGATGCTGAACTCATGGGGATCGTTCTCCGTAAAAGTAAAACTGTATGAGTGCCAAAAAATTCAGATCATTCTTTCTCAAGGGAAAATACCAGGAAATGTTGTCTTGGTAGAAAGCCAAATTCGTGCTGAAGGTGATAGCCGGCTGCCTCCATTTCCTTCTTTATCACCTCGCTCGCCGTGAAGTGTGGGAAAATCTTTTGGAACCATCCTTTGCCGTTGAAGTCAATGATTGCAACGCGACCACCTGGCCGGAGGTATCTTTGGGCTTGTGTAAAATATGTTACGCGGTCTTTGATGTGGTGATACGTATTGCAGGTGAATATCAAGTCTACCCCATCTCCCGGAATGAGTGGGTCATGATACTGACCCAGAATGACCTCAATATTCCGGTATCCTCTTTTTCTGGTTTCTTTTTCGACATAGGTATTCATTCCAGGATCAACATCCACGGCATATACCTTACCGGCTGAACCAACTGCATCCGCCAGGCGGAAGGTAAAGTAGCCACTACCGGAACCAAGGTCGGCGATGTGCTGTCCGGGCTGTATCTCAAGGGCACGGATTACCTGTTCCGGATGTTGCCAGCTATCTCGCCAGAACCCCTCGTATGCGAAACGCTTGAGGCTCGTACAGCAAACGCCACAAGTTATAAGGAGAAAGAAAACCGTGGACAAAAGTATGCGTCTTTTCCCAAGGGACATAGATTGTCTTGCGGAGCACTTAATTTGGGCTGTCATAATTCTCGGTCCAACATTTCGCATCCTGTTTTGAGTAAAGCCCCATGAGCAAAAGACTCACAAAGGTGCATGAGATACATCACCCTCCCTTAATCCCGCTCATCAAGGGAGAAAATTCCCTCGCCCCTTGTGGGAGAGGGTTTGGGTGAGGGGGTATTTTCGTGTCAATACCCCAAAATTAAGGATATGCTTCGAGCCCAGCCTTCAATGCACCTTTTATTGTGCCATCTACATGGCCGGAACCAGGAAAGAACCAGTCTTCAGCATCATAGCTTTCGTCGCTGTACTTGAAAATCTCAAACTCCCACTCATCCATATTTCCCGTATACTTCAAACGACACACGCAACTTATGCTATTGTGGTCAAGGTGGTCGATATGAAGATAACTCCCCTTGTAACGAGTAACGTAATAGCGGTCAAATGTAGTGCCTCGTCAGATAGCATATATTTATTAGATTGAGTTTTATTGCCTACTTCTCTAAAGATTTTAATAGTAAGTAAATAATCGCAAATAAACGCTGGAATAGATAATCAATATGCTCACTTTTATTAACAGGTGTTCTGTTAATTTCACTGTGTCGAATTTGAAATTGATTCCCAATATCAGTTAGTTTTTTGGCATCTTCTTCGAGTACTTCTCGAAAATTAGGTTCCGAAGATGCTTTGTCAAGAAGCCTTTTGGCAGATTGTTTTTTGTCTTCAGAAAGTTCAATTGTTTTGATTCGTTCCCATGCATCCCAAAGTTTTTCAAGAGACTCTCTACGAACGGATATATTCGGGTCGAGATATTTTGTCCGGGCAGAGTCTAATATTTCATTAAGCTTATTGTCTCTTGTATGAAATATAACCTCCGAAAGTTTTTCTCGTAGTATTGGAGGTGCTAAGCGAATAATTTGACCATTTTCTTGAAGATCGAAAATAATACCATTTCGAGCAAATATAAGATTAATATCTTCTCTAAATTCTTTCTGACCTTCGTCTCTATCAAAAACAAGGTGATGATGCTTAAAATATTCGTGGTAATTTTCTTTAGTAGGCTTTGCTATATTTTTATAACTAAATTGGATAATATCTAAAATAGTAAGTGTTGAAGGAACTGTATCTTGTCTGTGAGAATCTGAAAGTATATCGATATAATCATTACCCCAAGAAGAAGTGATGTATCTTTCTTTTGTGATAGCAGGAATTTCAACTTTAAGAGTGTCTGACATTAATTGCCTTTTAGTTCCAATTACATTCCCTCCACCCTCTTTGCATTCTTCTGGGAATTTATATCCAAAAGAACCATTATCAATTAAAGTTAGAATTTTAGCTCGAATTCCATGCCAGACATTCAAAGAAAATTTTTCATTGATTCTTGGTTCTGCCACTTTTTCCTTATCACTAAAATATACTTGATTCATAATTACCTTTTGTAATAAAGCTATCTAACATTAAGAGAAAAGACTGTGAT
>JAUPKS010000397.1 GCA_030837315.1 Planctomycetota bacterium | reverse complement strand
TGTTTACCAGATTATTATACTTTGGTAAATACATCGACGAGTGGGATAGTGTGAATTTTGCCTTTGGCCTGTCAAAAGGATATGACATCCTGCATGATCAGCCACACTTTCCTGGTTATCCGGTTTACATGTTTGCAAGCTGGATTTGGTACATGATTCTTGGGTCGGAGATACAATCGTTGATCTTTTCAGGTGTCTTGTTTAGCAGTCTTGCGGTATTTCCGCTGTATGAACTCTCAAGACGTATGTTTTCTCGTGAAGTGGCTATCCTTACTGCTGTATTATACATTGTCAATCCGCAGGTTTGGCTGCAGGCCGAAAAACCACTCTCGGATGCCTTCGGTTTATTCTTTGTTATTACTGCTATCCTGTTTTTTTACATGGCTATAGAATGTGCACAGAAACCATCCTTCAGTAAGGGAGAACGGCAGTTCGCCATTTCTCAACCTCGGATATTCCTGAAGTATCTCGGAATTGGCGGCGCTCTCTTAGGGTTGGGACTGGGTGTCAGGGTTACCTATCTCGCTTTACTACCCATAATGGCTTATACTGCATATCAACTGAGCCAAAAGATATGCGGCAGAAAGGTGATACTATGGGGTTTGTCTGGCCTGGTCATTGGCGTAACTGCTTGGCTGGGTTACCTCATTATCCATTTTACGCCGTACAGGTTTTACAAGAAATTCCTGAGCCACTCCGATTACCATTTTTACCGGGAAGGAAATTCTATCATCACCACCGATGATTATGGTGAACGCTTTTTTGACATTTTTCATAATCTCAGCGCCCACAGCTTGGGCACATGGTGGACAGATACACCCCTGCTCAGGACGGTTCCAACGATTATTCTTGTGGTGTCCCTGACGTATTTTTTCCTACACGAAAAATGGAATCTCAGGAATAAGTTCCTCATGGCCTTTTTTATCCCCTACTTTTTATGGATTGCCCTTATACAGGACGCCATTCGACAGATCATGGTGCTTGTGCCGTTTTTGGTTATTGTTGTGAGTGCGGGTTTATGGCACATATTCACTAGCCACTTAAAAAGCAAGAGATATGGCATCGTATCGTTTCTTGCAATAATGCTAGCCTTTGTTGTTTCTCAAGCGATTGATTCTGTAAGGATCGTTTCAATGAACAGGAATGAAGAGCCACCCTCTGTCGCGACGATAAACTATATAACAAAAAATTATGATAAGCATGATACAAAATTTTACTGTTTAAACGACTGGCGTTTGTTCCAATATTATGCCCCTGAGTGGTGTGACAAGAAGAGCAGTCATGTCTATTTTGTATCACGAATGAGCGGGGTACTCAAGGACCTGGAACGTTTAAAGAAAAAACCCGGGCATATACTTATCTCGTCCAAGCTCTTTGAGCGGGATAGGTATAAGGAAAGACTGAAAAAGCTGGCAGAATTTAAAAGGAATCGGTACTGTGTGGCCGACTATAATTGGCTGGCTTTGTATAGATTCGAATGGAGGTGATTGTTAAATCACAGAATGGCGAACCACAGAGAATACAGAGAAAGAAAATAGGTAAAAGCGAAGGGCTTTTGTCCTTACTAAAATTTAATTAGGTCTTCGGCAACTTTTTAATAGAGAGCGAAGAGGCTCTTCGCTATATAACCACGGCTTTGAAATTCCTATACACAAAGTAGGCTGCCTTCTGTAGCTACTTATAATCTCCCCTCTAGAAAGAGGGGCGTGGGGTGTGTAGAAATAGGTTACACACCCCTTTATCCCCTCTTTTTAGAGGGGAATCACAAAAGTTTCAGATTCCTTAACATGGATTTTTTGTAACAGTTTTTCTTTGCGAATTTTGCGGTTAAATTTTTGATAATAACAAAGTTTTTATAGGAGGCCAAAATGGTAAAAAATGTATTTTTATTTTTCTGTATGATCATGACTATAAGTTATGTATCGTTGCATACCAGCAGGGTAAATGCTCAAACACCCACTCCTACGTCAGTGCCGACACCAACGACGAAAGGTCGTATACACGGTATGGTAACCGATGAGGCTGGTGATTTGGTGAGTGGCGCCGAAGTAACATTAAAAAGTAAAAAATTGCAATTTCAGGATAGTGAAGTAACGGACACGAATGGTGAGTATGAATTCTCGGATTTGAATGCCGGTCCGTATGTCCTGAAAGTAAAGGAGTCTGGTCATAAAAAAGCGAAAAAAACCATTAAGCTTAAACAAGGGGAAGATAAGATGGTTGATATTGAGCTAAAAAAACAAGGTTCAGGTGGAGGTGGAGGCGGTGGTGGAGGTTCCGGAAGTGGTAGTGGCTCTGGAGGTGGCAGTGGTAGCGGTTCCGGAAGTGGTAGTGGTTCATGAAATGCGAAAAAATAACTCATGGGAAAATGTTTTGATGTTAATGGGTGGCATGGACAAACTTGTTTTGTCCGTGCCCGCCCGGTGTTTATGGATTCAAATTTTATAAGGCATGTTTTTTATTTTAATTTTATTGAGACTAAGACTCAATAAAGAAAGGGGGAACGCAATCGATGTTTCTACTGAATAAGGTGTTTGTGCCATTAGGAATTATTGTTGGTTTGTTAAACGGAGCTTATTTTCATGACATGGGTGTGTCTGTATTGCAAGCTGCCACGGTTGTTGGCATAGTTTCAGATGAAAATGGAGATCCTATAGAGGATGCCGCGATAGCGATCAAATCAAAGAAGAATGCCGGTGGAAGGAACTCAAATAAGACTGTGTTAACGGATTCCGAAGGCTCATACGAACTCGACGATTTAAAAAAGGGGAAATACAAACTCACCGTTAAATCCGGGGGTTATGAAACGGTAACTGAAACCCTGACGATAAGCGAAGACAGCGAAGAGGCAGAAAAGGATTTCGCATTAACATTTTCAACCTATACAAAAACCAGTGACACCAAAACGATGGGTGCATCGGTCGCTTCCTACAATGAAATTGGTGTGCTAAGAAAACAAGTTCCGATTGATGCAAACGCCATAGCATCTGCCTATGAAGGAGAACTCCAGGATTTGACAAAAGAGGTAGATGCAGAAAACAATGTGACCCTGGATAGTGATATTTCAAGCGCCATTGAGGACATTAAAAACAATAATGAGCCTGATTTGGCCGCACAGGTTATCGATAAGACACTGCAACGTGTGTTTTATTTGGCGATTCTTCAGCGTATTACCGACGTCCGTGACGATTTCCATGATGTGAAAAAACCAGCCCTTAAATTCTTATGGGATGAGGCATACGCAGCTTACCAGGCCATTAAAGGCACGGCAGACAGGGAAAATAAGGTGCTTACCGAAGACCGCTCATCTATCGAAACAGGGGGTAATCCCAATCTGGAAGACCAGATATTGGTTGCCTTTATACGGGGACAAAAAGCCCTGGATAGAAAGGATCACGACGAAGATGAAATTACCATCGGTGTGCAGCGACAGGTCATCAGGCTCTGCCTCGTCCGTGCATTCTATATAGCAGTTCTCAGGGAGGTAGAAGGTGTTTTAAATAACAGGGATAGCGATCCAGAGCAAGCCCTTGTGGCCCAAAAGGAGGGCGAGGTATATTACAGGATCATTGAGGAATTCGTTTCACGCGATAACCCCGAAGGTAACGAAATCATAAAATCCCAGCTTACCGGTGATTTGGCAGAAGTGAATGCTGATATAATTGTGAGTGAATTGAGTAAGGGCTTTATCGGCCGTGTAATGGGAGAATTGGAATCTAACGCATCTGCCCTCAATGCAAATGATCGTGGTGACGCCATGGTAACTGCAGAAGAGGCGCTCCTTTATTCAGAGGTATTTTTGGAGGATTTGGAATTGCGACTTGGCGTTGATGACAGCGAGACGATGGAAGACAGTCTTCATGATTTAAGAGACGCCAGCGACGCAGTTAATAAAGCGGATGCTGATATTGCCAGTCAAACAATAACAAC
>JAUPKS010000396.1 GCA_030837315.1 Planctomycetota bacterium | reverse complement strand
GGTGTGGGCTCCCGATACGAAGAAGAAAAGAAACTTGGCATCTCCCATTTTCTCGAACACATGCTCTTTCGTGGGACAAACCGTTTCAAGAATTCATTCGAATTGTTTCAAGCCATAGATAATATCGGCGGAGATATTGATGCTTATACATCACCAGAATACTCCGCCGCAATTATTCAGGTACACAACAAACATACTGAAAGCGGCATACGCATCCTTGGCGACATCCTCATGGGGGGAAATTTCAGACCAGATGATATTGAAACAGAAAGGCGTATCATCCAGGAAGAGATGAAACAATTTGTTGATGTAAAAGGGGATTATGTGTGCATTGACGACATGTCATTTTCCTTGATGTGGAAGGAAGGTTCAACAGAGCCACCGCTATTCGGGGACGAAAAAACTATTGCAGCCTTACATGCAGAGGATCTGAATACCCACTATAAAAAATTCTTCGTTCCGGAGAATATGGTGCTCTGCATCAGCGGAAACTTTAAGAAAGATATGGTCTCTCGCTATGTAAACGAAATATTCGGAAATTTGCAGGGAAAATTTTTCGGGCAAAAACCACCTCTAAAGACCACACAAACAGAACCAAGATATTTATTTAAAAAATCACCGTCACAAACCATCGGTTTTAAACTCTGCCACAAGGCATATCCCTATAAACACGAAAAAGTCATTATTATGCTTCTCCTCGCCGATGTCTTAGGAGGAGGGATTAGTTCCAGATTATCGTTAACCGTCCGTGAGAAACTGGGCCTGGTCTATGACATCACCTGTTATCCCACCATGTTTTCTGATGTGGGTTCTATTGATATCTACACATCAACGAAAAAAGAAAATTTCGAAAAAACAACAAAGGCCGTCATAGACGAGGTACACAAATTTTTTCATGAAGGAATAACAGAACAGGAACTCAATAGGACAGAGGAACGGGTATTTAGTCAGACACAGCTCGCCATGGACAGCCCACTCGCCATGGCCAATTGGTTTGGCGTTGAAGAACTTTTAGTTTCCCCAAAAATGCCTGATACCCCGGAAAAGCAGGCACAAAAGATCCATAATATTAAATTAGCAGAGGTGCATAACGCTATTTCGGAAATTTTTGTGCCAGAAAAGCGTAATTTTATTGTTGTGGGCACGTATAGTTGGTTAAATAAAAGGCATACGATTGCGCTCCTCAAATAGTCTGCTTAATACATCGCATCGTGTTTATCAGCACACAGAGAATTGTCTCTTATTTTTCTTGCAAATCCCGTGTAATTCCTTTAATTTAGAAGGTATAAATTGAAGCATATTTTGTCCCTTTAGAAAGGTTAACCATGAAAAGCTATGTAGTAATCCTCCTGAGTTTTTTCCCCATGATTTTTATACTGAGCTGTAGTAAAAATGATGCGACGTATCCCAATGTAGGAATCCTTTACAATTCCAAGAACAGTGGTGATGAAATATCCCAAGAGGAGAATCCGCGCGGAGGCACCCCTCCGCCCCTTAGCCTTCAGCAAATCAATGATAAATTAACATTCATGAGCAATGAAGACTTATTCCAATTTGCACTCACGTGCGGAAATGAAGGTAAATATTCAGAAGCCCTTGCTGCATATAATAAGATATTAGAAAAGGATAAAAATTATCCTGATCTTTATTATTATCAAGGTTTGTTATATCGGGACATGGGTTTGCTGGATGAGGCCATCTGTGCCTTTCAAACGGCCATCACACAAAATCAAAATTCTGCGGAGGCCTACTATAATCTTGGCTATGCCTATCGGTGTAAGGGATTACACAATGAGGCCATTCCGGAATATCAAAAGTCTCTGGCCCTTATCTCCGAAAACAAAACGAAACAAAAGGCCTACATCCATTACAACCTGGGATTTTCGTATTTTTCCAATGGACTGATTGATGACGCGATCAGTGAATTCACCAAGGCGCTGGCCTATAAACCCAAAGACAAAGAAATACACCAAAAATTAGGCATTGCTTATGCTGCAAAAGGCTGGACGGATAAGGCTAAAGACGAGTTTGCACGTTATAATGAGTATGATAAATCAACAAAGAAAATACCGTAAAACACAAGATTTGGAGAAAACCGTGAAAGATCTGAAAAACAGACTCGACTTATTAGAAATGGATTTAAAAAAATTGGAAAAAAATATTAAGGAAGACGGTTCCTACGGCACTCCTGAAGAATGGCATCATGTCTTACAAAAGGTAAGAAAGATCGAGGAGTTTGCTATTTCACAATTAGCAATCAGGAAATATTTAGAAGAGCATAAATGACTGTTGAAAAGATGCCTCACTCAGGTACTTGAAACTTGGATTTCCTATCCACATGTATGTAAAAAATAGGACAAAAATAGCAATCATAGTTTGAAGATTGCCATTATAAACCTTTAAAATTCTATTTCAACGTCACAAAACCTTTATTCTTTACAAATATGCTTACCGGTCTGTTTGTTTCTATGAATTCGTCCATAAACGCCATAAACTCTAACACGGAGCTTACCTCTTTTGTACCAACTTTAGTGATTAAATCGCCGGGCCGTATACCGGCACGGTCTGCCGGGCTATCGATCTCAACATCGACGACTAATACACCATGATCACCTTCGAACCCTAGTGATTTTGCAATTTCCTGATTCAAATCATTAACCACCAACCCGGAAGAAAATTTCGTAGATTCGTCGAGTTTCCGGATAGCAACATACGTTTTATCGGCAAGGTCTTGTGGCTGCCGCTCCACCATAACCTCAAGAGCGCTTTCTACACCGTTTCGCATGACCTTCACGATGACTTTTGCATCTACCTTTGCGCGACGAATAGCATGTTGAAGGTCTATGGTGTTTTCGATTTTTTTCCCACCTATTTCAGAAATAATATCACCCGGCGAGATGCCTGCCTTTGATGCGGGCGTATCACTCCACACCTCCAAAACAAATGCCCCCTTCTCTGCTGTCAAGCCAAAACGGCGAACGATTTCTTTTTTGTCTGTTAGGCCCAGCACCCCAGCCAATTCATCATTAATATCATGTGTTCCCACACCCAAATACCCTCGTACCACAATCCCTGTGGCCATGATGTTTTCAACGGTTTCTTTTGCAATGCTGGCAGAAATAGCAAATCCTACGCCTTGAAACCCACCCGATCGGGTTGCTATGGCAGTATTCACGCCAATTAGCTCACCCCTCAGATTGACGAGCGGCCCCCCACTATTGCCAGGGTTAATGGCAGCATCCGTTTGGAAAAAATCTTCGTAAATAA
Source organism: Planctomycetota bacterium (assembly GCA_030837315.1). Lineage (GTDB taxonomy): Bacteria > Planctomycetota > Brocadiia > Brocadiales > Brocadiaceae > Brocadia. The sequence goes on along the minus strand of JAUPKS010000396.1, from coordinate 1,141 downwards.
AAGGAAGTTCGAACGGAATGACATGGGTTCTTCCTTTGGCGCTGATAATACCGGTAGAAACTGTTTGCTGATACCCAAAGGGACTTCCTATGGCAATAACCCAATCCCCTACCTCCACTTCTTCAGAATCCCCAAATTCGAGTGGCAGGAAATCATCCCCTTCTATTTTAATAACTGCAATGTCTGTATTCGGATCGGCGCCAACGAGCTTGATATGCTTGTATTGTTCTCCATTATATGCAACCACGGTGATTTCCTCTTCAGAAAAGCCACTAATAACATGATTGTTCGTCAAAATATAGCCGTGTTCGTCTATAATAATTCCCGAACCGAGCCCTTTTTTAGGCACGTTATCAGCGTGGGGGTCACGTTTAGGTGGAAAATTTTGAGATGGTGGCGATGGTTCAGTTTCCGCACTATTCTTCGAAGACTCCTTTTTCTCTGTGCTTAAACTGACGACAGACGGACTGACCAGTTGTGAAACCTTTCGAAAGGTTTGAATAAGTGGTTTTGTTGCCTCTTCAAGTTCCAGGAGTTCTTGTCTTAATCTATCGGTCTCGGCATTTCTGGTTGCAGAAATAAGGCTACCCTGGAGAAAAAATAGGGAGGAAGTTACTATCCACCATAAAATTAAGATTTTTGCACATTTCATTTTTTATCCGTGGGAAATTTTAGTTTATAAACTAATAATCCGCTACCTGCAAATATACATACATCTACAAAGAAAGTTAAAAGAACTACCTTTTTCGCAAATACAGGATCGTTTGTTTTATGCACCTTTGCGACCGCATAAAATGTCAAATAGACAATTAAAATATATGCCAAACATATGCCGACAAGCAAGAGCATCTTGTTTAAGGTCTTCATTTTTGATACAACTAAATTGAACCATTTCTATCCATGATTAGGGAATAGATGCGGATTCAGTCTTTTCTTTCAACCCCTTTTCTCTCTAATTTCATTAAATCTCTAATTTTTCTATTCCGTTCAATCTCTTGTACAATTATAATTTAATTATACACAAACACAAAAATAATTTTTAGTACATCGGAACTTTTTTTAAATTATATATGTTTTAGATGTCATAAGTGTTCTCCTTTTAGCAAGCTGATTTTTCGCTTTCCTCCTTTTCTTCGAAAAT
>JAUPKS010000395.1 GCA_030837315.1 Planctomycetota bacterium | reverse complement strand
CATACCAACAGGAAGAACACCTAATTTGAGGTTATGTTTATCATCTGCCCAAAGATACTCATTTAGGCAATGGTTTTTAAAGCTAAAAGAAAGATTAAATACTTATTTGATCCATTTTCCCGGAGACGAAGAACTTATGGATAGTTGCAGAGAGGCGGGAAAGGGATTCGTTCATATTAATCCGGAGGGATACATAGAGTCGTGTGCATTATTACCCTCCAGCAAGTATAATGTAATGGAGACACCGCTTGAAGTGTGTTTAAAAAATTCGTATTTAGACAGTCAGAAATACTTCCGTGACTATGAGTCACTTGAGAATCATCCTTGTCTGAGCCATAGACAAGATTTGTGTTGTAGTATTTCTAAGTGTTAACGTAAGGTGACTTAGTCCAAATAAAAAAGGTGTAGAAGGCAGTTGGCAGTAAGCAGAGGGCAATAAATTCTTACTGCCAATTGCCTCCTATGCCTCCTGCCAACTTATACCAAGCAATTGGAACAGTTTCAAAAATGTTTTTAAAGGTAATGTTATGGCAAACAAAATGATTGATATACCTTGTCATATGATACCGATTGATGAGGTAATAAGAGATCTTGGTGCCAATGCTGATACGGGGCTTAGCCACACCGAGGCGGAAGATAGGCTTAGGAAATACGGGCACAACCAGCTTGAAGAAAAAGAAGGTGTGTCCCCAATAATACTCTTTTTGGGGCAGTTTAATGATTTTATTGTATGGGTATTGATAGCGGCTGCCATTGTCTCAGGAGTTTTGGAGGAATGGGTCGATACATTGGCAATTATTGCTATCGTTATAATCAACGCCATTATCGGGTTTATCCAGGAATACCGCGCAGAGAAATCCCTTGCAGCCTTACAAAAAATGTCTGCGCCTTTTTCAAAGGTAATACGCGATGGGGAAGTTCATTCCATCTCTTCACGAGATATTGTGCCAGGGGATATTGTGCTGCTAGAGGCTGGGGATTATGTTCCTGCCGATGGCAGACTCTATTCTTCGTTTAGTCTCAGAACCCAGGAGGCTTCCCTTACAGGAGAATCAACACCAGTTAACAAATCAACAGAACCACTTCACAATCCCGCTTTACCTATTGGGGACAGAAAAAATATGGTCTTCATGGGTACTTCGGTAACGAACGGTAAAGGTACATGTATTGTTGTATCAACGGGAATGCAAACCGAACTGGGTAAGATTGCGGGTCTTATCCAGGAGGCGGGAAAAGAGGAAACTCCTCTTCAGCGTAAGCTCGAAGTATTTGGGAAAAAGTTAGTCTATCTGTGCTTAGGAATTGTTGCAATCGTCTTCCTTTTAGAGTTATGGAGGAAAGACCCGTTATTAGAAGCATTCCTTACATCGGTGAGCCTTGCCGTTGCTGCTATTCCAGAAGGACTACCGGCCATAGTGACTATTGCTCTGGCCTTAGGGGTGCAACGTATGGTGAAGCGACATGTATTAATTCGAAAATTACCATCTGTTGAGACCCTGGGATGCACTACCGTAATTTGTTCAGACAAAACAGGAACTTTAACCCAAAATGAAATGACCGTCAAAAAAATATTTGTCAACGGTAAAACTATTGATGTATCTGGAACGGGCTACGCCCCGGAAGGAAACTTCTCCAGTAACGGCATACCTCTTTTAGAAACCGACCTACAAGCATTAAAAAAGCTTCTGAAGATTGGGGTATTATGTAATAATGCGTATCTTAAACAACATATTAATAACACATGGAAGATCATTGGTGACCCTACTGAAGGTGCCATCCTGAGTGTTGCAGCTAAAGCAGGTGTCTGGAAGGATGATTTACAGAAAAAATTACCCCTTCTTTCAGAGATACCCTTTGATTCTGATCGAAAAAAGATGTCAACTGTCAGGAACACCCCTGATTCTTTATTCGTTTGTGAAAAAGGTGCGCCAGATGTCATCCTGAAGGATTGCACAAAGATATATCTTGAAGGAGTAATAAGGGATTTAACAAAGAACGATACCCATATTATTTTGAATGAAAACTGCAAGATGGCGGAAGCAGCATTGCGTGTTCTCGGTGCAGCATTCAAACCCCTCAACCGTGACATTACTAACACTGTCCCTGACGCTATAGAAAAGGATATGATCTTTGCAGGATTATTTGCCATGATTGATCCTCCCAGACCAGAGGCCAAAGATGCTGTTGCCACCTGCCATGATGCAGGCATAACAACTGTGATGATTACGGGAGATCATAAGTATACAGCCAGGGCAATTGGTGAAGAATTGGGATTACTTACAAAAGAATCAAAGGCTATCGATGGGGTAGCATTAGATGAATTATCTGACAAGGACTTAGAAAGTGAAGTATCAAAAATAGCAGTCTATGCACGGGTTTCTGCCGAACATAAACTCAGGATTGTGAAGGCTTGGAAGAAACACGGTGCCGTTGTAGCTATGACCGGTGATGGGGTAAACGATGCCCCTGCCATAAAAGAAGCCAGTATCGGTGTATCCATGGGTATTACCGGCACTGATGTTACAAAAGAGGCCTCAGATATGGTCATAACAGATGACAACTTTGCATCCATCGTTGCAGCTGTTGAAGAAGGAAGAGGTATCTACGACAACATAAAGAAGTCCGTTCACTATCTGCTTTCGTGTAATGCCGGAGAGATTTTGACGATGCTCTTTGCCTCAATATTCAATCTCCCCCTGCCTTTATTCCCAATACAGATATTATGGATAAATATTGCCACTGACGGATTGCCTGCATTGGCATTGGGTGTTGACTCAGTAGACCCCGATATCATGAGAAAACCAGCAAGAAGGTCAGCTGAACAAATTATAGATAGAAATCTTGGCACATTGATATTATTCCAGGGTTTTATCATTGCCGCCAGTACCTTATTGGCTTATTTATATGTTATGTATTACACAAGTAGTGCGGTACCTGGTTATTTGCATTATTGGTTTCTTAATGAAATGATACCCTGTGCGCTAGGCGGCACGTTACATGGCGATCTTGATCGGGCAAGAACGGTTGCCTTCTGTGTGATGGTTATTTCCCAATTATTTCACTCTTTTAACTGCAGAAATGCAAGGCGTTCATTATTTGAGATCGGTGCTTTTACCAATAAAAAACTTTTATTGGCAACTGGACTTTCGTTGGCTATGCAGGTAGCTATTGTTTATATCCCTTACTCTGAAGATATCTTTAATGTGACACCCTTAAGATTAAAGGATTGGATTATAGTCTTTGGATTTTCTTCTCTCATTTTTGTCATCACGGAGGTGATTAAATGTTTAAAAAAAAGGATATAAAAATGTTCTTAAATATCCAATAGCTTTAGTATAGTATAATTTTACATTTAAATTTTTTTAACGGAAGGAGAAGAGGAGTATGTCGAATAAGAAATTTGTGGGAATAGTTTCTTTTGCAGTTATATCTGTCAGCGTAATAATGTGGGAAGGTAATTTTGCTTATACCCAGGAAGAAACACACAAACATAGTGAAAAGGCCCTTGCGCCCGAACATAAAACTGTTGAACTGCCTCTGTGTCCCACGTGCAAAGAAGTACGTTTAAGTCCAGCGAAGGGAAAAACACTCGCCGCAATGCCCATGGTTTGTCCAGATTGCAAGAACGAGATAGGAGAGGTTGCAGTTCATCATTGTGATAAGTGCGGAAAAGACGTCCTGGCATGCGTAATTTGCCAAAGTACCTCAGCCGAGTTAAAAGCAGCAACCATGGAAGCGAGATGCCCTAAATGCAAAGAAGTACGTGTTAGACCTATTAAAGGAAAGACATTGGCAAAATGGGAAATGAAATGTCCGGATTGTAAGAAAACATCAAAAGAATGGCTCGTTGAACATTGTGATACATGTGATGCTGATTTCTTAGTTTGTCCAATTTGCAAAAAGGAACAAGAGAAATTTCAAAAATAAAATTTGTCAAGATACTGAATGCAAATCTTTGCTTAGCTATAGAGAACGACAAATGTACGTTGATGTAACGTAATGTTTTTAACTTATCATTTGTAGCCAATAAGGTTACGATACAATAAGACACGTCTGTTATTTAAGTCGTTTATTATAGTTATTGCGAGAAAGGTGTTATATATGTCTTTCACCAAAAAGTTTCTTTACAGGAAGTGTTTGATAATATCAGTGCTTATCATCTTTAGTATTGCAGTGAGTGTAATGTCTTTTACCATGCCCTCAATCACTGAATTAAATCTTATTTCTTCTGCAAATGCTGAAGAAGCAAAAGAGGCAAAAGATAGAAAGATACTCTACTGGACATGTGGCATGCATCCTTCTGTAAAGATGGATAAACCGGGTAAGTGTCCTATTTGCGCCATGGACCTTGTTCCTGTCTATGAAAAGGGTGTTGGTGCAGAGGAAGAAGGTGCTTTAGCCACGATAGAACTAAGTGAACGAGCCCGCAAGCTGGCACAAGTCAAAACAGATGTTCTTGGTTATCGATCATTAACCAAAGATATTTATACGGTAGGATTAATTGAATACGACGAAAGACTCATGTCCATAGTCGCTGCGTGGATACCAGGCAGGATTGACAAACTCTTTGCCGATTTTACCGGTACACAGGTTGTGAAAGGGGAATCAATGGTCTGGATATATAGTCCCGAGCTTGTGTCCACACAGGAAGAATATCTGTTGGCGTTGGAAACTTTTGAAAAAGTTAAAGGAAGTCCTTTGGATGAAGTAATAGACGGTGCAAAATCACTCATTGATGCATCAAAAAGGAGATTACTATGGTGGGGTATCACGGAAAAACAGATTGAAGTACTTACGAAAGATAAAAAGATAAAACAACACACAGTTATATATGCTCCTCTTAACGGCATTGTCACTGATAAAAAAGCACTTGAAGGCCAATACGTTACGCAGGGTGAGATGTTGTACATAGTTGCAGACCTTTTGAATGTATGGATGAAAGCCAATATTTATGAGTATGAAATGGCATGGATTAAGATCGGGCAAGAGGTGGAGGTCACAACTTCAGCATATCCAGGAGAAACCTTTATTGGAAAGATAGCCTTCATAGAACCTTTCCTGGATGACAAGACGCGGTCGGTAAAGATTCGTTGCGATATCCCTAACCGTCAACTCAAACTCAAACCCTCCATGTATGTCAATGCCCGTATACGAATACCTGTTGAAGAACTTGAAGAACAAGGTAGGAATTACGTGAGTGGACTGGATTACGTCTGTCCCAATCACCCGGAAATAAAGTCCAGCAGGCCTGGTATATGCCCCGAGGACAACGTGCCTTTTATAAAGACCCCCCCTACTCAAATTGAACCGGTTGCTAACAGTGATTTGACTGCACAGCAAGGAGAAACCGGATATGTATATATATGTCCCATGAAATGCCATAACTCAAAGGAACCCGGGAACTGCCCTGTATGTGGTATGAAGCTCGAAAAGAAAGAGATAACTGTTGAAGTTTTCGGTGAAAAGTTGACGTGTATTTGTCTACAAGAATGGGATCCAGCTACTGCACCCAAGGCTTGTCCCATGTGTGGTATGTTGTTACAACAGAGTGTAACGATAACCTTACCTACCGGAGAAAAACAACAAAAGATTGTATATATGTGCCCCATGGCCTGCATGACTTCAGACAAACCAGGCGAATGCCCGGATTGTAAAAGACACATGGGTAGATGGGAGGTCAAAGACGGTTTAGGGATGAAGATACAAAAAAGAGAACTCAAAAGGCGTAGCGTGAATGCTTGTCCCATGCATCCAGAGGTAATTTCCGATAAACTTGGGAATTGTGCCACATGTGGAATGTTGTTAGAGAAAACCACACAAGTGCTCGCCATTCCAGCCACAGCGGTCTTAGACACTGGCATACGAAAGATTGTCTATATCGATAAAGGCAACGGACAATATGTGGGAAAGGAAGTTGCTCTCGGACCAAAGGCCGGCGATTATTACCCCATCTTAGAAGGTCTTGAAGAGGGAGATAAAGTTGTTACATCGGCCAATTTCTTGATCGACTCCCAGAGTCAGCTTACGGGCGGAGCCAGCGCCTTGTACGGAGGAGCAATGGAATTTAAAGAAGAAAAACAATGATTAACAAACTCATTGAACTCTGCTTAAGGAATCGATTCCTCGTCATCTGCTTCTATCTCCTGATAATATTCGGAGGCATCTTTGGATTGAAGAACGTCAACATGGACGTCATCCCGGATATTGGAGAAAACCAGTGTATTGTTTTTACCGACTGGCCTGGGCGCAGTCCCCAGGATGTGGAAGACCAGGTTACGTACCCATTAACTGTTAATCTTTTAGGCGTTCCCGGCGTAAAAGTTATACGCTCTCAGTCGGCGTTTGGATTCTCCATGATCTATATTATTTTCAAGGAGAAGATTGATTTTTACTGGGCACGTTCCAGGGTATTGGAAAGATTAAATTTTGTACAGGCATTACTTCCAAAAGATGTTATACCCAGACTCGGACCAGACGCCACGGGTCTTGGCCAGATTTTCTGGTATACCGTTGAGGGTGAGGGATATGACCTTGGACAACTGCGATCAGTACAGGACTGGTTTGTCCGCTATCAATTAAATGCCGTCGAAGGCGTCTCTGAGGTCGCAGGTGTAGGTGGTTTTGTCAAACAATACCAGGTTGATGTCGATCCAAACAAACTGTTGGCCTATAACATGACCGTTGGGATGGTATATGAGGCTGTTCGCAAAAGCAATATTGACGTGGGCGCCAAAGTAGTGGAAAGTAACAATATGGAGTTTATCATCCGTGGTCTTGGATTCATAAAGAACGTAAACGACATAGAAAACATCGCGGTAGGCAGTTACAACGGTGTGCCCATATTTGTTAAAAACATTGGCACTGTCCAGATTGGGGGTGATTTTAGACGCGGCGCTTTGGATAAGGAAGGCGCTGAGGTTACCGGTGGTATTGTTATCATGCGCCAGGGAGAAAATCCCTTAAAGGTAATTAAAAGGATAAAACAGAAGATTAAAGAGATTCAACCGGGACTGCCTCCTGGAGTAAAGATCGTGCCCTTCTATGACAGGGAAGGACTTATCTATCGTGTCATTGATACCCTTAGAGAGGCGCTAATCGAGGAAATCATTATTACTTCTCTTGTGGTTGCTATCTTTCTGTTACATGTTCGGAGTATATTGATCTGCTGTCTGGGGTTTCCTATATCTATCCTGATCTCCTTCCTGTGCATGTATTTTATGGGTATCGATTCCAACATCATGTCCCTCACAGGCATTGCTATCGCCATCGGTGAGGTAAGCGATATGACCATCATCATGACAGAAAATATCTTTAGAAATCTCATAGAACAAAAGGACAAGAAAAGCAGACCAGAGATCATTCTTGATGCGTCAAAAGAGGTCGGCGGTTCTATATTCTTTGCTGCCTTAACAACCATCTGTATGTTCTTCCCGGTATTTGGGCTTACAGGACAGGAAGGTAAGCTCTTTACACCACTTGCCTGGACAAAGACCATTGCCATTGGGTCGTCAGTCATCATGGCTATTACCCTGGTTCCCATAGTCTGTACTTTCCTGATAAAGGGCAAACTAAGACCTATGGAAGAAAATTTTAGCTCCCGGATACTCATGAAAGGTTATCAACCTGTCCTCAAGTGGGCATTGGATCATAAAAAGACATTCCTTGCTATTCCCCTCGCGATTGTTGTATCATCCGTCTTTGCCGCAAAAAAGGTAGGGAGGGAATTTATGCCTCCCCTTGATGAAGGTTCTATCCTATTCATGCCGGTAATGTTGCCCAGCGTGGCATTAACAGATGCCCTCAAGGTCATGCAAAAACAGGATATGATCATAAAATCTTTTCCTGAAATAGATATGGTGGTCGGTAAATTAGGGAGAGCTGAAACACCGACAGACCCCGCGCCTGTCGAGATGTTTGAAACCGTTGTAGCCTTAAAACCGAAGGATGAATGGCGCAAAAAGAAGATCGAGTACAAATTTTTAACCTATGCGCCCTCGTTCCTTCACCCGGTATTTCATTGGATTTTACCTGATGAACGAACAATTACAAAACAGGAACTCATCCAGGAATTAGATGAAGCAACGAGGATACCTGGTGTAGCGAATATATGGACACAGCCAATCATAAACCGCATTGACATGCTGGCAACGGGGATTCGTACATCGGTCGGCGTTAAGGTCTTTGGGCCAGACCTGAACGTCATACAACAACTGGCCATCGATGTCGAAAAGGCGTTGCATGACGTGCCCGGAGTGGCAGACCTCTATGCTGAAAGGGTTACGGGAAAACCCTATATGGAATACAAGATAAAACGAGAAGAAATTGCCCGCTATGGTGTTAATATAAGAGATGTGCAAGATATCATAGAAACAGCCATAGGCGGTGAAAATATCACGACGACGATTGAGGGCCGCGAACGATATCCCGTACGTGTCAGGTACTTCAGGGAACTCCGTGACAATTTTGATGCACTAAAGAGGATTTATGTCTCCAGTTCCACGGGTGCTCTTATCCCGCTAACTCAAGTAGCCGATGTCAGGTATGTGATGGGACCAGCCATGATCAGCAGTGAAAATGCCCTTTTGAGGGCTTATGTCCTTATGAACGTGCGTGGCAGAGACCCGATGGGTTTTGTAGAAGAGGCGTCCAGGGTCGTAGCACAAAAAGTCATGCTGCCTCATGGATACTTTGTTCAGTGGAGCGGTCAGTTTGAAAACCAGGTCAGGGCCAGAAAGAGATTGCAAATTCTGGTACCTCTGTCAATGTTTGTTGGTTTTATCCTGATCTTTGTGGCATTCAAATCCATTCCACAAACGATGTTTATCTTATTTGCAGGGATACCAACGGCCATTGCAGGCGGTGTATGGCTTCAATACCTATTTGGCTATAACTTTAGCGTTGCTGTTTGGGTAGGTTTTATCTCCATCTTTGGTATTGTGGATGACGATTCAGTTCTTATTACGACCTATATCAATGACTTGTTCGGCAAGAGAAAGATGAAAAGCATCCGAGATATTCGTGAAACAATCTTAATGGCAGGCACGCGCAGGATACGTCCCTGCATGATGACTGCTGCCACGACATTTATCGGTTTAATTCCCATTCTGTGGTCAACAGGCGCCGGCGCTGAGATAGCCAAACCTATGGCGATACCTTCTATAGGAGGTATGGCAATGGCGTTGGTCAGCGTCTTTATCATCCCCTGCCTGAACGCATGGCACAAGGAACGCAAGTTAAAGAAGGCGCTGAAAGAATGTCCCAGTTACGCAGAAACAGGCGTTATTGTGTGATTTAACACCTTAAAAATTTTTATGTAAATTCGCTTTTTGTTTGTTTCGGTCAAGTTTTTCTTGACGAAATATAGTACTTCATTTTATATTTACACCCAATTTCTATAACCTTTCAACGGGAATATACATTATGCATAATCAAAAAAACCGTGCAGAAAAGAGAAAACATCTCCGAATAAACAAACGTATACCATTTAAATTAAAGACAGATGATTTTGATATTGTTGCTGAAACTATTAATTTGAGTTGTATCGGGGCATGTTGCCAGCTAAATAAATCCATCCCTTTTATGACCAGTCTTAAGGTGGCATTTGCGTTACCTGATTATGATAATGAAAAAGAACCTAAGTATGTTACATGTAACGGGGTAGTAGTAAGAACTGAAAAGGGATCTTCAAAAGCTAATCTAGGTACCACATACAATATTGCTATTTATTTTAATGAAATTGAGAAATCAGAAAAAGAAAAGATAGCATATTTTATTGAAAAACATACAACAATACCGTAAATAGCATGGAGCCGTGCCAGGCCTTGCTTCATGATGTTGTAGTTCGGTAGGTTGGGCTGAGGCACGAAACCCAACGATTCAGTGAATGTCAGCAGTTTATGTTGGGTTTCACTTTCGTTCAACCCAACCTTGACTTTAATTCAAAAGCAACGGAGACAAATTATGACAACATTGCTGGAAAATGCTTTTGAACCGGCCTCAAAGTTGTCTGATAATGAGCAAAATGCATTAGCAAGATGCTTATTGGAGGAGCTTGAGGCGGAAAGAAATTGAGAAAATTTGTTTGCTGAATCTGAACACGTTCTTGATACACTTGCCGATGAAGCGATAAAGAAACATAAACAAGGCATACACAGAATAACAAGATTAAAGACCCCGACCCCATGTTGTTCCATTATTTTTATGAATTATTATAAAAACATTTTCAGAAGCATTAAGGTACAGTTCCTCTGTTACGTCTGTCTGCTGACGACCGTTCCGTTGTTGTTTGTTTGCATCGTGGAATATTACAGTAGTAAGAGCGCTATCGAGCAGCGAGTGATTGAACAACTTACTTCTATTGCTGACCTGAAAAAGAGCGAGCTCAATAGTTGGTTGGAAGAGCGATTGACAGACATATCGGTGATTGTTCGGAATAAGGTGCTCGCTGCCGCGGCAACAAGCCTTTTGCAGCAGAGGAGGCGGTGTGAAAGCGTTTATCAATTGATGAACTCAGAAACTGCACGCATAAATTACAACAGAGTTTTGGAAAATCTTCATGCACTCAAACAGTTTTATAAACATTATAATGTTATTTCCATTATTGATGGTGCAAACGGAGAGGTAGTCATATCTACCTATCCTGATATCGTGGGTAAGACCCTGAGTTCATTTAACAGTTATATCGATGTCCTTAATAATCAAGATGTGGCGGTAAAAGATGTTTATACCTCTGAACTCATGGGACAGAACTGGATGACGTATTACTGCCCTGTTCTCATGACGGATACCCTTACCCTGGAAAGCAGTGATGTTATTGTTGGTGTCATATTATTAGATGTCAATGTCAATAATAGCGTTGATCCATTGATTCATAGCTGGCCTGGAATGGGCAAGACAGGTGAAACACTCCTGGTGAGACGAGAAGGAGATAATATCGTATATTTGAACGACCTTCGTCATAAGCAAGGAGCGGCTTTAAAATTTACAAGCCCTATTCGCTCTACTTTAGACATTCCTTCGGTATTAAGTTCCCGTGGAGAAGAAGGGATTAAAGAGTCTAAGGATTATAGAGGTGTCAATGTTCTTTCTGCTTATCGGTATCTTCCCATTCCCAATTGGGGGCTTGTAGCAAAGCAGGATTTGACAGAAGCATTTGCCCCGGTAGAAAAGCTAAAGAACCGTGTTATCGTGCTGATCTTTTTTTGTATCATCATTGTTATTGCCATGGGTGTTTCGTTTGCCAACCGGATTACACAGCCCATATTACAACTAACACAGGGGGCGAAGTCCATCGGTTCCGGAAATTTAGACCACCGGATTCCGATTACCTCGCAGAATGAGGTAGGGATTCTTGCCGGGGAATTTAATCAAATGGCCGTAAAGCTGAAGGAATCATACTCAAATCTGGAACAGAAGGTAGAGGAAAAAACGTCTCAGTTGCTGCGTGCGGAGCGCCTTGCAGCGGTGGGAGAGCTTGCAGCCGAAGTAGCCCATGAAATCAATAACCCTTTGGGCGGTTTGCGGAATTTTGCCAGTATGCTGGAAAATGAACCTGAAAACATTTCGCAAACAAAAAAATATGCCACGCTTATGTTGGAAGGACTCAAACGAGTCGAAATGATAGTGAAACGCCTTTTAACCTTTTCAAGACCCTATAAACTCAATATATCAGAAAACAATATTAACACGATTATAAATAGTTCTCTTGAATTTATAGAGCATAGGATTGAGCCGGACCAAGTGCTTATTCGGAAAGAACTCAAAGATTCTATTCCGCCTGTGTTCATAGATGCAGACCACATATCTCAGGCATTGATTAATATCTTGGTGAATGCCCTCGATAGTATGCCTAATAGAGGGGAACTTACCATAAAGACAGATGCTTGCAAGAAACATGGAGACTGTGTTACCGTTTCTATTGCTGATACTGGATGCGGTATTTGTGATGTGAACATTGATAAGATATTCGAACCATTTTTTACCACGAAGAATAAAGAAGGAGAACAGGGACTTGGAATGGGATTGGCTATTTCAAAGAGAATTATCGAGGATCATCACGGAGAAATCTCTGTAGAAAGCAAGGTCGGGCAGGGAACTACCTTTAGTATTTGTCTTCCATGTCGCAAGGCGGAGTAGAAATTTCCATTTTGTTTAAATGCTAAGGAAATTCAAAATTGCAGTTGTAGTGCGAACTTTAGTTCGCATAGGGTATAAGCAAACTGAAGTTCGCGCTACATTGAAAAGTTACCGAAGGCCTAAATAAAAATGAAAAACAAAATACTCATTGTTGACGATGAAAAACTTATGCGCGTATCGCTCGAAGATAAATTAACCAAAGAGGGATATGCCGTCAATTCCCTTTCCAATGCAGTAGAAGGCATTAAGTTACTCCAATCTACAAACTTCGATGCCGTAATAACAGATTTGCGCTTGCCCAGGATGGATGGAATAGATTTTTTAAGGGAAATAAAAAAGGCATTCCCCGATACCGTTGTTATTATCATGACTGCATACGGCTCCATTGAGAATGCAGTCACCGCTATGAAAGAAGGGGCGTATGACTACGTGACGAAACCATTTCCCCTGGAAGAACTCACCATAAAGCTCCAGAAGGCGCTCAAACATAAGGACACGATTGCAGAAAACATCATGCTAAAACAGCGCGTCCTCAGCCAGTATGGTTACGATAATATGATTGGGAAGAGTGAGGGGATGAAGCGTGTATGTGAGATTATCAGCACGGTATCAAACCGTGATACCACCATACTCATTCAAGGTGAGAGTGGCACAGGGAAAGAACTCGCTGCGGGGGCTATTCATTACAACAGCAATCGCCGTGACGGGTCTTTTATCAAGGTCAGTTGCGCAGCATTAAATAAGGAAATCCTGGAGAGCGAACTCTTTGGGCATGAAAAAGGCTCATTTACGGGGGCGATAAAAACGAGGCGTGGACGTTTTGAACTTGCCGATGGAGGCACGATATTTCTTGATGATGTAGATGATATTCCATTGGAAATGCAGGTGAAGCTGCTGAGAGTGCTTCAGGAGCGGGAATTTGAACGTGTCGGCGGTGAGGAGACGATTCATGTCAATGTCCGTGTCATCTGCGCAACCAAAAAAGACCTCAAAAAACTGGTGCAGGAAGACAGTTTTCGCGAAGACCTGTATTATCGGCTCCATGTTGTTACCGTTCAACTCCCGCCTTTGAGGGAGAGGAAAGAGGATATACCGCTGTTGGTAGCGTATTTTATTAAGAAGTATGCTACACATCAGCGAGTCAGTGTTAATTCCATATCCCCGGAAACGCTTAATTTACTATTGTCATATAACTGGCCTGGAAACATCCGGGAACTGGAAAACGTGATTGAACACGCCGTGGCATTTTGCACCTCAGATACGATAATACCCAAAAATTTACCTGGAAATTTGTTGGAAAGAGAAACCCCTTCGGGAATATTTCCCATCGAACTTTCTGCGATTGATTCCATAGACTTGCAGGAAACGTTGAGTGAAGCAGAAAGAAAACTTCTTTTTTGGGCATACCAGAAGACAAACGGCAATCAGGTGCGCATGTCAGAGATATTGCGGATACCCCGCACAACACTTCAAAACAAACTCGTTAAATATAACATAGCCAAAATCAATATTTCCGCCACTGAACAGGCATAATGCAACTTAGCCGCAACAAGCCCACATTCTACATCATGAAAATATACCACCCTCCCTTAGTCCCTCCCATCGTTCGACTGAGATCACGACACGAAGTCGAGGGAGGGAAAGTTGCCTCGCCCCTTGTGGGAGAGGATTAAGGTGAGGGGTATTTTCGTGTCAAGTTAAAGAAAAATCAGGCAAGTGGAACGGTGTTTCAGAGGTCAAAAGTGGAGAGAATTACATATCATTGGATTCTTTTTTTCGCAGGATTTCGTGTACCAACGAATCAATCGTTATGGCAGAGAATCATTCTGGGAAGAGGAATGAACAGTTTAACGCCTCATGAGACTTTATAACGACCAAACTGGAGTGGCTTGTTAGAATCGGATATGTTCAAAATGCCTTTTCAAGGCGCTCTGCTACCCAGACCTTGATGATGGATTGCCGAGGCACACCCAAGCGTCTTGCCTCTTTATCCAATAAATTGATCATCCACAAAGGAAAATCTACATTTACTCTTTTCTGCTCCTGCCCAGGTCTTCTTGCCTTTGACAAATCAAGGTGTTTGGTAATATCCTCACCTTCATCAAATTTCTGATCAAATTCACGAGCCTTCATATAACTCAACCTCCTCTTTTCTTGACCGACGTACCGAAATAATCCTTATTTTCACGCTTCTATAGGTAATGATTCCTGACCAGTGCTTTTCTGAAATCTTTCCGATTACCAAAAACCTCGGTTCGTTGCTCGTTTTAACTGGAATCTCCATTAAATCGAGGTCATTCCAGAGTGCTTGGGCTTCATCAAAGTCTATCCCATGTTTTTTCTTATTGTTTTCGCTTTTCTTGGGATCGAATTCAAATTCCATAGTATAGAAATTATACCTTAAATATACCTACGGTCAATCAAATATTTTCTTTATAATTCTAACGTGATGATCACGGTTTTGCTAATGAGCAGCGCGAATCAGCAAATACCGTGCAGCGCATGGTTGTGTGCGGTCATAGAAAAACAATTCCTTTACGGCTATCTTGAGAGTTTCCATGGTCAATATCTTGCCCGTACTCTTGATCCATTCCTTTACCTTCTGCCAACGCCCTTCGTCTCGAATGGCGTCAATGTAATCATGACCGTCCCACATCATACCTTTGGCTTGCCACGCAAAGTTATTCAGGTTGGAACAGTCGGTGGCTGCGATGATGCCTTGCTCGGCAAGGATCTTGACGTGGTAGGAAATCTCGTCGTCCGAATACCAGTCGAACTTGAGAGGAATTCACCCTTGTGTCTGGTTCGAGTATTCAAGGGTGATGAGTATCTTGCGGATGAGCTCCATATCTCGGGCACACAACTGTTAATTATACAGAAAAAATTCCACAATAATTATAAAAGGCAGAAAGAATTCTGTATATCACAATATTTATTGACTTTTATAGAATTTGTTATCGAACTCATTGTAATTATCAAATGAGCAAAATCAAGGGGAATTTAACGGATAAGAAACCTAACCCAAATGCATCGGGAAAAATGTAAAAAGGGAAACCGTGGAAATGGAGAGAAAAGAGATTAAAATTTCTTCTCTCTCCTTATTTTCTCCACTGCTCCTTTGCTCCCATTCTCCTTCCTTACACGCATTTTTGCCAATAGAAAGTTTCAAGATATTATTGAGTTAAAGCATTATTTCATCTGTATTCCTCTGCGTTCTCCGTGTCCTCTGTGTGAATTTATTAAAAACAGATTTTCTGCCAGCGAATGGGCGATGTAATGCCTACATTTAGGCATAGTTCTAAGTCTTTAATTTTCAATACCTAACATAGACTGCATTTACTTAAAGAAGCCCTCCAGACTTACTCCAGTCAATTTTAAAATGTCATCTGTCTTTATGAGAAATATAAAAAACCATGACTTGGATTGCTTAACTTATTATTTTTTAATCAGTTATAGAGTGGCATGTTTAAGATAAATATCTATTGGCACTCTCATTGCTTAAGAATCAGCCAGTTATGAAAAAAAATAGGAGAATAACAACAATAAATTTTAAAATGAAAGGGGGTGGTTGAAAAGAAATTGTCTGCCGAAGTGAAATACACGAAGGAGCAGGAAGATGGTAAATATTTATATCTGTGTGGGTCTTATTGTTGGGTTTGTAGTTTTTTATGTAGTGAAGGAGGTCTAACATGTTTTATAAAACTTTGAAGATCGGTATCGTAGCCGCCCTAGGGATAGTTGGGGTAGCGGCGACTGGTCAGTTGATGGCAGGGACGCCGCAGGTGGTGTCGACGATCCAGACAGGGCCTGAGTGGGAACCGCTTCCAAGGGCTGAGCCGTT
>JAUPKS010000394.1 GCA_030837315.1 Planctomycetota bacterium | reverse complement strand
TCTAACAAGAGATCCCGATAAAACGGGAATACCTATGAGCCATCCCGTTTGAACTACGTCCCAATTAAAAACCTGATTATCAACTAAAAAGGTAACCAACACACCATTTAACATCCAAGCCGCAAAAGCGACTACGAATGCCAATGTATTAAAAAAAAGCATTCTATGTGACTTTGCTGTAACTGCTTCAACCATAACTGAATCCTTGTTCTAAATTTAAAACTTAGTTATTCTTTGGTTCTGTAATCGTCCATGGTGTATTAACGTCTCTAATTTTTTTCTTATCCCAGTACCATGTTACTATTTGGTGCGGTCTTGTTATGTAATGCAAAGGCATGACTAAAAAGTGCACCAATCTTGTAAAAGGAATCAAGAAAACGATTAAAAATGCGCCAATAATATGAAGCTGGATAAGCAATGGCATCGCAGAAATTGCTGCAACATCAGGTGTCAAAGTCCAAATAGACTGCAAATATGGCGTCATGTTAGACGCATACCATGTTGAACCCCATCGAAGCTCAACTGCGATCCAGATACCTATGATAAACTGAGCCATAAGTAAAAGCTCGATAAGAACGTCCATCTTGCTTGTTACCATACGCAATCTTTCACTCGTTGCTCTTCTGATGAACAGTGAGATTAGACCAACAATGGCAGCAAACGCAAAAGAAAGTGCGACGATCTCAAAAGTAACTAAACTTTCTCCACCAATCGACAAGAACAATGACGGGAATAAAAATCCAACCAAATGCCCCAAAAGAACAACTAAGATACCCACGTGAAAAGGAACAGAAGATAAAAACAATTTTTTTGTCTCTAAAAACTGTGAAGACAGTGACGAGTACTTAAACCCTGTCTTATATCGATATATTGATCCAACTAAAAACATCACTAAAGCCACATAAGGAAATGCGCCAAATAATAAGAAATCCATGTTTCACTCCTTCTTTTGTTTATGTACAACTACCTGTGCCACAACCTGTGCCACAGCTGTTAGAAGATTGTTTACCTTCTTGAATCTCCAGCTCACCTGTTATGTGAGCGAGAAAACTTTTATCTTGAAAAGGCTTGTTTTCTTTAAGTAAAGAAAAATCTTTATCAAGAACGATGTATAAAGCGTTAAAAGCATGCAGATAGACCGCCAACGGTGATGTCGGAGCAATCAAGGTTGAATACTTTTTCTTATACAACTCGTCTTTTGCTTGCATTGAAGTAGATGTATATTCATTCATCATCTTTTCAACCGCGGGAGCAATTAACATCGTCACCAGCTCGGTTCTTACTTCAGTATCTTCCATCTTTGGCACTAACTTCAAAAGAATTGGAAGATGATCCGCCAGCTCCTGTCCGCAACTGTTTCCGACTTTGCTGTGTTCTTTGTTTAAACGAACTAAAATTTCGCCTCTTTGATAATCATCTCCAAAGAGAACATACCCTACATCAAGAGTTGTCACCGCTTGTACATCAAAAGATCTTGAATACAACTCTTCCATTTCTCTTGTCTGCACAGGGAGAAGTTTTAAAAACTTCTCCAATTCAGCCGCTGCCTCAGGATATTCTTTTGAGACAGCATTAGCGGCACTTACCACGTTGTCGTGATAGTCCGCCTCTGGATAGTCGAACAGCTTTGAGAGGATGACGTAGTGATCTAAGTTCACTACAGTCCCCTTGCCGGTTTCGCAAGGAAGCCAAAGCCCGTGCTACCTTTAACGTCGGCAGTTGATTCTATCATTTCAATCGCTTGCTCTCTGTGCGCAGCAGGAATAACAAATCTTTCTTCAAATTTTGCCAATGAAGTCAAGTTGTAAATAGCTTCAGCTTGAGCTTCTGTAAGGTTTACATTACGTAAAGCCGTGGCAGATTTTTCTGCTGATATGTCGCCTACTGTTTTGTGACGTCTGTAAATTCTTATCGCCATCAATTTTTTAAGCTTATCTGCGATCAAATCTTCATTTCCGGCACTGAACATGTTTGCCATGTATTTCAAAGGCATACGTAAATCATCAATGGTTCCGAAAATCGAATCTAAGCTGGTATCGTAAAGCCATTTATCATCCCAGTTTTTAGCGATAGGATTCAATTGTGGCGTACTGCTCTTTTCTTGTTCGCTTACAGATGCCATTACTGGTAACAAAGGCGGTACATAGAAAAGGTTAGGGAGTGTTCTGAATTCCGCATGCAATGGCAGTGCGATTTTCCACTCTTTAACAAATTTGTAAATTGGAGAAGCTTGTGCTGCCGCAATTGTTGAATCAGCTACACCGTTTGCTTTAGCCGCCGCAATTACCTTTGGATCATGTGGATCAAGATAAATGTTTAGATGAGAATTGATCAAATCTTTGTCATCAGATGACGCAGCTTTTTCAATCATGTCCGCATCGTAAAGCATAACACCCAAATATCGAATTCTACCGACACATGAATGCATACACGCCGGAGCTATTCCTGCTTCAATTCTTGGGAAACATAAAAGACATTTTTCAGACTTTCCAGTACTCCAGTTGTAGTAGGTCTTTTTATAAGGACATGCGGTTACACACATTCTCCACGCTCTACATTTCGTTTGATCGATAAGAACAACCCCGTCCTCACCTCTCTTGTAAATAGCTCCCGATGGGCATGATGCCACACAAGCAGGGTTGAGACAGTGGTTACAAATTCTTGGCAGATAATAAAGTGCCATTTTCTCCAACTGGAACATCGCTTCTTGTTCTGCAGGTGAAAGATTCTTTAAGTTAGGATCTTTTCTTGCAAAATCCGGAGTACCACTTAAATCATCATCCCAGTTTGGTCCCATTTTTATGTCAATAGGCTTGCCCGTTATAAGAGAAACGGGACGTGCTACAGGCTGTACATCTTGTAGAGGAGACTCTATAAGATCCAAATATTTATACGTAAATGGCTCATAATAATCATCAATTACCGGCAAATTAGGATTGTGAAAAATATTCAACAATCCCTTTCTTTTTCCAGCGCCTCTGAGTTCAATACCTGAACCACTTTTTTCCCAGCCGCCTTTGTATATCTCTTGGTCTTCCCACTTTGTTGGATAACCCGTTCCTGGTTTTGTCTCAACGTTATTCCACCACATATATTCAGCACCTTTACGGTCTGTCCAAATATTTTTACATGCAACTGTACATGTGTGGCAACCTAAACATTTATCTAGGTGGAAAACCATTGACATCTGCGATCTTACGTCCATCTTAATTCCTTTGTAATCTATTTATTGCAACTATTAAATAATAACTTCTGTCATTTTTTTAATGATGACGTGCGCATCTCTGTTGACGGCAACTGGTCCCCAGTAATTCATGTGATAGGTAAATTGGCCATATCCACCTGCAAGCAAGTTAGGCTTCAAACGTACACGAGTTATAGAGTTGTTACCACCTGTTCTTTTGCCTTTTCTTTCTTGTGAAATCGGAGCACCAAGCGTTCTTTCAATAGTATGATAAACAATACATACGCCTTTTGGAATTCTTGAACTGACAACTGCTCTGGTAGCATAGATACCATTATCGTTGATGACTTCAACCCAATCATTATCGTGTATGTTCATCTCTTTAGCGTCTGCTTCACTGATCCAACATGGTTCTTTACCTCTTGAAAGCGATAGCATTCTTGGGTTGTCCATATAGGTTGAGTGAATGTGCCATTTTCCATGAGGTGTTAAACAGCTCAATACTTTAGCCGTATTGGTTTTCATTGTCTCTGTTAAATCACCAAAAACTTCCGGTTTAGGAGAAGGTTTATACGTTGGAAGATGTTCGCCAAATCCAAAGTACATATCATGGTCTAAATAGGTGTGCTGTCTTCCTGTTAGTGTTCTCCAAGGAACCATTTTCTCTACGTTGTAGGTAAATGCAGAGTACGCTCTACCTTCCTCCATGAGTCCTGACCAAACCGGAGACATGTTGTATCGCTTTGGAGATTCTTGTAGGTTTGCGTAATTATAATGCACATCTTTTTGTCCAGCCGCGATATCAGCAAGGACGAGCCCTGTTTTCTTCTCAGCATTTTCATAAGCCTGTACTGACAACTTACCGTTAGTCAAACTTGAAAGGTGCAAAATCGCATTGATAGCGGAAACGTCTTTTTTCAAAGATGGATATTTTTTGCCATCAATTGTTTCTGTAGGGTAGTGATACGATTCAAGCATTTCGTCGTACTGCTCTTTAATATCTACTTTGTTACCATGGGCACCTACTCCAGCCGTTCTAGCCGTTTCACCAAGCGTGATGAATTTTTCGTAGATCTTCGTGTAGTCTCTTTCTACAACAGAGATTTTATGCATGGTTTTACCAGGGATTGCTTCACACTCACCTTTGTACCAATCTTTCATATCCGTTTGTGCAATTTCATCTTCACTGTCATGCGCCAATGCAGAAGTATAAATGTCTTTGTGAACGCCAGGGAGATGTGTTTTTGCTACTTCACTGGTATGTTTTGCGATATTGCTGAAAATTTCCCAATCCGTTTTTGATTCCCAACATGGTGGAACCGCTTCAGACAATGGATGGATAAACGAGTGCATATCGGTAGAATTGATGTCGGCTTTTTCATACCAAGAAGCTGATGGTAGAACGATGTCCGAATAAAGCGCTGATGAATCCATTCTGAAGTTAAGGTCAATAATCAAGTCCATCTTACCTGTTGGAGCTTTTTCGTGCCACTTGACTTCTTTGGTTCTGGTTTGGTCTTGTGCAATAATAGAGTCATCTGTACCAAGATAATGTCTAAGTGCATACTCTTGACCCTTCATACTACCGCCGATCGCATTACCTCTCCAGATATACCAAACACGAGGGAAGTTTTCTTCTGCGTCAGGATCAGCAATTGAATACTCAAGTTTTTTATTTTTGAGAGATTCCAAAACGTATTGTGTAATCGCTTTATCGTCTTTCGCACCACTCTTGATGGCCTCTTTACTGAGGTCTAGTGTGTTTGTTTTAAACTGAGGATAGTGAGGCATCCAACCCATTCTAACAGATTTGAAAATATCGTCTGCCATATGGTTTTTGGTCATTTCATTGTCTGGAACTGCATTGTATTTTGAAGTCAATCCATCGTATCTGTATTGATCTGTATGCATATAGTGCCACAATGGACCTTGTTGAAGACGTGTTGCTCCGCCCCAGTCTTTTCCGGTAGCAATGGTTCCCCAAGAGTCTACAGGGGCTAATTTTTCTTGTCCAACATAGTGATTCATACCACCGCCATTTTTACCGATAGCCCCAACAAAGATAAGTGCCATAGATGCCGCACGGTACATGAGGTTCTGGTGATACCACTGGTTGATACCCGCACCAACGATGACCATACATTTACCTTCGGTAATTTCGCCGGTATTTCCCCATTCTCGCGCAATATTGATAATGGTTTTTGCATCAACACCTGTAAATATCTCTTGCCAAGCAGGAGTATAGGCAGCATTTTTATCCGAATAATCTTTTGGATAAGCACCCTCAAGTCCTCGTCCAACCCCGTATTGTGCCAACAAGAGGTCAAAAGTTGTCGTAACGGCTACTTTTTCACCCGATGTTGTTGTAACGTACTTAACCGGAACGCCTCTAAGCGCTTTGTTGTCCAAACCAAATTCATCCAAAGAAACCAATAGGACATCGTCTTTTTTGTCAATAATGGTCAATTTAGGATCGTATTCTTTGTTATCAATACTGTTTTCGAGTTTGGTATTCCATTTGCCTGTTTCTTGCTTGTCCCATCTGTGTCCAACTGAACCTTTTGGAACGACGAAAGAGCCTGACTTGTCATCAATTTGAATAAATTTCCAATCGCCATTTTCAATATCTTTGAACTCTTCGAGTTCATTGGCTCTTAATAATTTGCCCGCTTTATGCGCACTGCCATCTTTTTCAATTTTTACCAAGAATGGAGTATCTGAGTATTTTTTCAAATAATCGATAAAGTAAGGAACCTGTTTGTCAACGTAAAACTCTTTGAGCAGTACGTGAGTTATTGCCATCCAGAAAGCACCGTCGCTTCCTGCATGAAGAGGAACCCACTGATCTGCAAATTTACTTACCATACTAAAGTCAGGAGCACAAACGACGGTTTTTGTACCGTTATGTCTTGATTCCGCAAAGAAATGCGCATCAGGCGTTCGCGTCATATTAAGATTAGCTCCGATATCAACAACCATTTTAGCGTTGTACCAATCCGCACTTTCTGCAACGTCGGTTTGCTCACCCCAAATTTCTGGGAACGAAGGAGGAAGGTCACAATACCAGTCATAGAAACTAAGGTTAACACCACCAAACAATTGTAAGAATCTTTGTCCTGAAGCATAACTTAGCATTGACATCGCAGGAATTGGTGAGAATCCGATAACGCGGTCCGGACCATGCTTCTTAGCTGTATAGATATTAGCAATAGACATAATCTCGTTTACTTCATCCCAGCTGGTGCGTCTGAAACCACCTTTTCCTCTTGCTTTTTGATAACTCTTTCGTTTTTCTTTATTTGCTTGAAGATTTGCCCACGCAAGCATAGGGTCGCCGTTAGCTTTTTGCTTCTCTTCTCTATAAGCATCGAGCAATACACCTCTAATTAAAGGGTATTTAATTCTTACAGGGCTGTAGAGATACCAAGAAAACGAGATACCACGTTGGCATCCTCTAGGCTCATAAGGGGGGAGTGAGCTTTCCAATAAAGGATAGTCCAATTGCTGTGTTTCCCATACAACGATACCATCTTTAACATGCACCTGCCAAGAACAACTACCTGTACAGTTTACACCGTGTGTACTTCTGACAATTTTGTCATGCTGAAATCTATTTCTATAAAATTCTTCCCATTGACGCGCTTGCGGGTCAACAATATCTTTGATCCAACTCATTCTTTGGATTCCTTCCATGATGATTTAATCTGTCTATCATACATTGCTTGATTGACGGACTCTCTTTTTCTTTTTCTGCCAAATATAGACAAGAGAACAAAAATAATGATTGCTCCAACAACTCCAGATATGATGAAACTGTTTGAATCATTAGAAGGCGCAGTTGCCTCACTATCCGCTTTTACCAAAAAATCAACCAAGTCAGTCGCTTCGCTTGCGGTTAATTCTTTTCCTTTATAAGCTGTTGTCATCATTGGTGAAGGCATGCTGCTTGAGTCAGTGATCATTGCTTTTACTGTTTCGCCAGCGCCTGCCTCAACTCCTCCGTACCCAGAGATTGCCTTCGTTAAATCTTTGGCTAAAGTTCCACCATTTATAACTAAAGCATTGCTTGCATTGTGGCAAGCCACACAAGAAACACCACCATTTTCAAAGGAAACAGATCCTTCAAACAGGCGCGCTCCATTGCCAGCATCAGCACCAACGTTGGTTACTGATAAATAACCAATCAACAAAATCGAAAAAAACCGATTTTTACTCATTGAGTCCCCTTTTAATTTGTCTAACGGCGTTCATTTATTCACGCAGTCTAATTTTAGCACAAGTTGTAGTAAGTCGTAATAATTTGTACTAATAAATTTTCTTTATTTAATTTTTAAATATTCGTACGTTGCTCTGATTGGAGAGATGGCGGAAAAAAATAAAAAAATATTTTTAAATTTAAGATAGATTTTGTCTTAATTTCAAAAGCCCTATATTCCTAATTTAGAAAGCTTAATATTTCAAAATAATATTATAAATACTTATAGTGTTATTTTTTGACGAAAGCATTTATTTTTAAGAATACTTAGAAGTTGTCAAAAAAATTTAAGATTTTTAAGTGTAAATACTTTCAAAAATGTTCCATTTCGTAACAGACAACCTCAAAGAAATAAGAGGTAAAAGCATTAGAAGTGAGGAAGTTTAATGGCATAAAATTGAGAATGTGAAATAAGATGATAGAAAGGCGCCGTTAGCTTAGTCCCTAGGGACAAAGGGAAAGGGCATCTTAAGGCTATACCCGCATGGAGAGTTTTTTCAACTCAACGACGATCTCGGTAAAAACCACGGAGCGTTTAAGCGGGCTGGGTTCTACCATTTTTTCCAGTATTGAAGCATAGTTCGAAAGCTCTGATGTTTTGTGCCGATAGCTTCTTTTTCCTTCGGCCAGCGGTTCATCGGTATCGTACGCATTGGTACCTGTGACGCTACGAACCACTTGCTTTCCAAAATCAAAAATCTCATCTTGTTCACGGTGTGAACCGCCCTGTTTTTTGAGATTGAAGGAGAGCATCGCATCAAAATTATGTTCCAAACGCATTAAACGATTC
>JAUPKS010000393.1 GCA_030837315.1 Planctomycetota bacterium | reverse complement strand
TTTGGTTTAAAAAAAACGCTTATGCATTTTCTGCTTTCTGCGGCGTATAAACGAAAAAATAGTGAGTATTATATCCTGGCAAACACGAGATAAACGATTGGTCGAAGTCATTGCGAGGAGCACAGCAACGAAGCAATCGCAAACAGGGATTGTTTCACTCCGCTCGTAATGACAGTTGTATGTCAACTTATTGTAGTGCATTTACTCGAGAGTGCCGAGTTCTCCATATTGTAAATCTATTTAATCATATCCACAATTCCTATTTTTTACCGTGCAATTTTAACAAAGTAATTGTCAATGTTTTAATGAAACGCAATACTACTAACACAGAACAACACGAAACAGAAGTATATGAAGAGCGGAAGCTCTGTGGCAGAAAAAGGTATTATCCGGTTGTCGGATATACCTGGCAATAGGTGTATTTGAGACTCAGCCGTCCTTTACCAATCAATAAATCGCTTGACACTTTTATTCCAGATTCGTTATCATGTCGAATTATTAATTTCATTGAATTTTATATTTTAAGGAAAAAGGTTTGAGTTCTAACGTTAAAGTTCGTTTTGCACCGAGTCCTACGGGCTATCTCCATATTGGAGGGGCACGGACGGCGCTTTTTAACTGGCTTTTTGCACGACACAATAAGGGTGTTTTTTTATTACGCATAGAAGATACTGATCAGCAACGTTCCACCGAAGAGGCCACTCAGGCCATCCTCGATAGCATGAAATGGCTTGGGTTAGACTGGGATGAAGGGCCATACTTCCAAAGCCAGCGATTATCCATTTACAAGCAATATGCAGAGAAATTGGTAGAACAAGGGAAGGCGTTTTACGATACCGATGCGGAGGGACGTAAGGCGATTCGTTTTAAGATGCTGGATGGGGTGACGGAAATCAATGACCTTATCCACGGTACCATTACCTTTGATACATCCCTTATTGAGGATTTCGTCATTCTCAAGGCCGACGGCTTCCCCACCTATAATTTTGCCTGTGTCGTGGATGATGCTGAGATGGGAATTACCCATATTATCCGGGGAGATGACCATATATCGAACACCCCCAAACAGATAGCACTTTACAAGGCATTTGGGTTTAAAATGCCAGAATTTGCACATATCCCTATGATACTGGGGGAAGACGGGTCGAGGTTGAGCAAGCGTCATGGGGCAACATCTGTCACTGATTATCGGGACAAGGGCTATTTGCCTCATGCCCTGGTAAATTTCCTTGCCCTGCTGGGGTGGTCACCTGGAAACGATCAGGAGATCATATCGATTTCAGAAATGATTGAGAAGTTTACCTTAAAACGCGCAAACAAAACGAGCGCACAATTCAACAATATAAAACTGGATTGGATGAACGGCCAATACATCAAAAATACCCCTGTTGAACAATTAACGGCAGAAGTTAAGAGGTTTTTTGAAAAATCGGGTATTGATATGACAAAAATCACTGCAGGGTGGCTGACTAACCTGGTAATACTCTACCACGAGCGATTCAAGACCTTCCTGGATCTGCAGAACCAGACAAGGTTCTTCTTTACCGATGCAATTGAATACGATCAGGCGGCTGTAAGCAAATTCCTCAAGAAGGAAGGGGCTGGTGAGTTATTGAAAGAGGTGTACGCTGCTGTTTCGCAGGTCGATAATTTTGACAAGAAAACCCTGGAAGACTCCCTGCGGGCTTTAACCGAAAAGCTTGGTGTTGGATTTTCCAAGCTTGCGCAGCCGATGCGTGTGGCCATTACGGGAAAGAGTGTGAGTGCCGGTATTTTTGAAACGATGGAGCTTTTAGGGAAAGAAAAGACAATCAATCGGCTTTCCCATACCATAAAAAATTTGTGTGAAACATCAGAAGCTGTCAAGTTTTGATTTTAAAAGCAACCGCAGATTTTGCAGATTTTTCATGTTTTTATACAACTTTCTGTGCCATCTGTGGTTTCATGTCTTTTGAGTTGCGAAGATTATTTATCATATGAACGTAAGGCTCTTTGTTGCAGTTGAAATTACCGAGGAAATCAGAAAAAAATTAGCGGAGTTTCAAGACGAGCTTAAAGAGGTGGATGCAGACGTAGGCTGGGTAGCCCCTGAAAATCTCCATATTACCTTAAAGTTTATTGGCTCTATTGACGAGGAAAAAATTGAGACCGTTACTAACATGATAAAAGATTCTTTGACCCATATAAAGCCGTTTGACCTTGATTATACAGGAGTGGGCACTCTCCCAAAGGAGAAAAACCCACGGGTCATTTTTGCAGACGTAATAGATATGGGTGGCATTTTGGCAAAAATCCACGAAAGACTGGACAATCAATTCATGGCGCTGGGCGTGGAACATGAGGATCGTAAATTTACTGCTCACCTTACGGTGGGACGTATAAAGACGCGCAGGAATGTAAGAAAACTTATAGAGAATATATATGCGTACCATGGGTTTAATTTTGGATCAGAACAGGTAACGCAGGTGGTTTTGATGAAGAGCGACCTTTCACCGGAGGGACCCATATATACGAAGTTGTATTGTGTTGATTTAGTTTAACGCTTATGAATTTCAATGTAGAGCGACGAGCCTCGTCGCTCTACATTGGAAAAGTAGCCGAAGGTCTGATTTAATAGGTGGGACTTTTTGTATGGGTGAATTATGATATCCAAACCAGAAGATGCAGATAAGGAAAAACGACAGCAAGCCTTAGAACGAGCAATCTCGCAAATCGAGAAGCAGTACGGAAAAGGAACGATAATGAAACTGGGCGGCGAGACGAGAGTGGACGTTCCTACTATCTCGACCGGGGCATTGTCCCTGGATATTGCACTAGGCGTGGGAGGCATCCCGCGTGGAAGGGTCATTGAAATATTTGGTCCGGAATCTTCGGGTAAAACCACCTTAACTCTTCATATTATTGCTAACGCCCAAAAAGCGGGCGGTATGGCAGCCTTTATTGATGCTGAGCACGCCCTTGATCCTGACTATGCCAAGAAGCTCGGAGTTGATTTAAATAATCTCATGGTTAATCAGCCCGATACAGGCGAACAGGCGCTTGAAATTGCAGAATTACTGGTAAGAAGCAATGCCGTTGATGTCGTTGCAATCGATTCCGTTGCGGCGCTCGTTCCTCGCGCAGAAATTGAGGGAGAGATGGGCGATTCACATATGGGGCTACAAGCACGGTTGATGTCTCAGGCGTTACGTAAATTAACCGGTTGTATCTCAAAATCCCAAACCAGTGTTATTTTTATAAACCAGATTCGCGAAAAGATCGGGGTTATGTACGGAGGAAACCCGGAAACAACCCCAGGTGGCAGGGCATTGAAATTCTACTCCTCGGTGCGTATCGATATCAGGAGGATTGGCAGTATAAAAGACGGCGAAGTGACCATCGGGAATAGAGTTCGCGCCACTATAGCTAAAAATAAGGTTGCAGCCCCTTTTAAGAAAGCCGAATTTGATATCTTATATAATACGGGTATATCGCGCGTAGGTGATATTATTGATCTCGGCGTCGAACATCAAATTATCGAAAAGTCTGGTACCTGGTTTTCCTACGGTGAAATTCGACTGGGGCAGGGAAGGGAAAATTCCAGGCAGTTTATCGAGGGAAAACCCGAATTGATGAAGGAAATTGAGCAAGCTGTCCTAAAAAAGATAAAACCGGAAATGGTTACGGAAAAAGCCGCCGAAAAAGCTCCCGAAAAAACCAAGGCAGAATCCGTTTCTAAAAGGGGTGAAAAGTAATTTAGTTTATGAAGACAAACGAGATTCGCAATAAATTTCTGAAATTTTTTGAAAAGAAGTCGCACGTTATCTGGCCGAGCGACTCATTAGTCCCCCAAAATGACCCCACACTCCTCTTTACCGGCGCCGGGATGAATCAGTTTAAAGACATGTTTCTGGGTAAGGGGAATTTGAAATTCAAGAAGGCAACCACCTGCCAGAAATGTCTCCGTACCGGTGATATTGACAACGTAGGGAAGACAGCTTCCCATCACACCTTTTTTGAGATGCTGGGAAATTTTTCCTTCGGCGATTATTTTAAAAAAGAGACCATTGAATGGGCGTGGGAATTTCTGGTACAGGAGTTAAAAATTCCCGAGGAACGTCTGAGTGTAAGCGTTTATAAGGACGATCAGGAGTCATACGAAATCTGGGCAAAACACATTGGCGTATCCAAGACAAGGATTTATCAATACGGTGAAAAGGATAACTTTTGGCCTGCAAATGCACCCTTGTTGGGCCCTAATGGACCATGCGGTCCGTGTTCTGAGATATTTTACGATCAGGGAGAAAAAGTCGGTTGTGGACGAACAGAATGCGAACCTGCCTGCGATTGTGATCGATTTGTGGAAATATGGAACCTCGTGTTTACGCAATACGACCGCACGGAAGGCGGCAAATTGGTACCACTGCCCCATAAAAATGTCGACACGGGTATGGGTCTGGAAAGGATGGTACGGGTCATACAAGGTGTACAAACCAACTTCGATATCGATATTTTTAGTCCTATTATCAAATCTTTAGAAGAAATCACACATTTGAAATATAACGGGCACATTGAAAATGCCATGCTTATGCGGCGCATTGCAGATCATGTGAAGGCGTGTGTGTTTTGTATTTCCGACGGCGTCTTGCCGAGTAATGAAGGGCGTGGATATGTTGAGAGACGGTTGTTGCGACGCGCCATACGTGATGGCACACAATTAGGCGTAACAGACTGCTTTTTATATAAACTGGTACCCATTGTGAGCGATGTGATGCAGGAATACTACCCCGATATTAAGCAGCGCAGGGAAAATATTGCGCGGATTGTTAAAAGTGAAGAAGAGAAATTCCATGAAACTTTAGAACTGGGAACGGCCCGACTGAAAGAATTGATGGATACGTTACAAAAAAACAGACAAAAAGTTCTTTCTGGTCAGGAAGCCTTTAAATTATACGATACGTATGGTTTCCCTTTAGATATGACCGAATCGATTCTCACTGAGAAAGGATTTACTGTAGACAAGGATGGATTTGAGAATGAGCTTAAGAAGCAGCGTCTACAGGCAAGGACGTCGTCCCAGATGACAGGTCAGGTCTTTGATACAGGCCCGCTGAGCAAGATCAAAGACGTTTCGAAGGGTACAGAATTTCTTGGTTATAAGGAATGTGCATGTGAAGCCAAGGTCATTGCTATTATCCAGGATGACCAACTTGTTGATAAGGTTGCTGCCGGAAGCGAAATTACGGTAATTTTAGATCAGACTCCCTTTTACGGTGAGTCAGGCGGGCAAATTGGCGATACGGGTGTTCTGGAATCAAATGGGAATCATGTCCGCATTACCGATACAAAAAAGAATAATGATTTTATCCTGCACATAGGAAAGGTGGTAAAAGGGGAACTAAGAGCGGGTAGTTTGGTTCATGCCAGAATTGATACCCAACGAAGAGACTCTATCCGCCGGAACCATTCGGCAACACATATCCTCCATTATGTCTTGCGAAAAGTAATCGGCCAGCATGCAGAACAGGCAGGTTCCCTGGTAACGCCCGATCGCCTGCGTTTTGATTTTCACCATTTCTCCGGTTTAACAAAAGAAGAATTAACGCGAATCGAAGATATGGCCAATGAGATAATTTTAGAAAATGTGCCTGTGGCAGTGAGTGAATTATCTATCCAGGAGGCAAGGAATGCCGGCGCTATGGCCCTGTTTGGGGAAAAATATGGAGAATTGGTCAGGATGGCTTCTGTTGGTGATTTTAGCAAGGAACTGTGTGGCGGCACACATGTAAATTACTCAGGG
>JAUPKS010000067.1 GCA_030837315.1 Planctomycetota bacterium | reverse complement strand
GTCGATGTGGACAATCCATACCCCCTCACCTACGTTGAGCAACTGACGTTGACCGAGGGCACCGTAGAGATTGCCACGGCATGCTATGCAGGGATGCTCATGCTTCAGGCGATGGGTCTGGGGGGTTGGATGTTCGACGGAATTACGCCGTTGAGCATCCTCGGCGCAAGCGGTGATCCGGAGGTGCCTGGTCTGGGCTTCAGACATGATACTGACGAGCGATAGCCTCTGCCCAACGTAACGGGACTCCCTGGGGTCTTCGAAGGTTACTGTCCGCCACACTACCCGGCCATGCGCGCCACCGTGAAGGCACTGGTCAGTCGCAAGTTCGAACATGGAGGACCGTTCCATCCCGAGACACCTGGCCCGTATCGCAACAATCCGAAAATCAGGGACAACGCCAAAGTCCACGCTGAAGAGTTCAAGGACTGCGTGGCAACTATGGCACAATGCGTGTATGACCACTTCGGGAAGTTCCCCGGTACCATTCCCTCGATCTTTGTTCTTAGATATCTCCAGGAACATCATGTAGAACTGGAGTTCTACAACAAGCACTTCGGTCATGGTGGGTACCTCGAAACGCACGCCAATCACATGAAGCGTTGGCATTCCAGGAAATAACCGCACGAGGCGCCTGAGAAGAGTTGGATTTCGTTGTAGATGCACAAAGGGATATGGATAAGATCATTCAACTATTGCACACAGACGATATGCGAACGAAAGGCAACGTGGATATTTGCTATAAAACAGATAGGCAACTCATTTGAGTTGCCTTTCTGTTTTTATCCACCGGATTTCATAAACTTACAACCACCCCTCAATCCCATCCTTCGCAAGGAGGGGCGTTCGTTATGAGATTAATCGAACTATGAATTGGATATCTTCCACGTTATTGGTAAATACTCAGTGTTTTGGCTTCTGACACTCGCACTTACAATCCACTTTTGCGCACTCAGACGGTACGTGTCCACACTTCTCGCATTTCTTTTCTTCTGCCATTACGGAACCAGCAAACACGGTATTAACAATACCGGTACCAAACCATAATGCCCCAGCAACAACAAGACTATAACCAATTTTCTTTACCATCTCTTTTCCCTCCTATACAGAAAATGTGAGTCAAGCCACCGAGATCGCTCGCAGTATAACGCCTGACTTTTCGTAATCATACTATGCTTTGCCTATTATTGTTGCAACAAAATACCATATGTTTTTTTATCCGCAGGCAGTCAGACAATGACCCCTCATTGTTGATTACACGCAATCCCTTCCGCTATTTACCGTGATAAGTCCGTTTTTATAATTCTCAGGATCTATCCGGTATTTTTTAATCAACTTGTAAATATCCGCCCTATATCGCTTTGCCATTTTTGAAGCCGACGATACATTCCCTTTGGTTATTTTCAGAAGATTTTCTATGTATTCACGTTCAAATCTTTCCTTGGCGTCTTTATAAGAATTAAAGGTATTCTTAAGGGTATTGGCGCCGGTAAAGATGTCATCCGTGGCAATAACATTTTTGTTGGCCATAATGACGGCGTGCTCAACCTTATTCTGTAATTCGCGCACATTGCCAGGCCAATCATAAACGAGCATTCTCTGAATGGCTGCAGGGGTAAAACCGATGATATCTTTTTTGAGCACCTTACAAAATCCTGTCATAAAGTAAGCGGCCAGTAAAGGGATATCGTCCCGCCTTTCCCGTAAAGGCGGGATATAGATGGGTACGACATTGATTTTATAAAATAAGTCTTTACGAAATGTTCCGTCATTCACGGCCTTTTGCAAATCCATATTTGAAGCAACAATGACCCGCACGTTGACCTTAACGCTCTTTACACCACCGACTGGCGTAATTACCCCTTCTTGTAATATCCTCAAAAGTTTTGCCTGCAAAGACGGTGAAGCATTACCAATCTCATCCAAAAAAATGGTACCTCCATCCGCTTGTACAAAAAGTCCTTCTTTTTTGTCCCTGGCATCAGCGCGAACACCTCGTACATGTCCAAAGAGTTCATCTTCCACTAAGTCCTCTGGAGCAACACTGCCGTTTTTAACAATAAAAGGTCCTTTCGACCGATTACTGTTGTGATGGATAGCACCCGCAATGAGTTCTTTGCCTGTGCCGCTTTCACCATAAAGAGAAACGGTACAATCAGTTTTTGCAATCCAGGAAACCTGTTCGAGAATTTTCTGCATTCGTTTGTCCTTGCCGATGATTTGCTTAAAGTCGTGTCGGTCCTCAAGCTGACTCCTGAGATGCTCTATTTCTTTAGTAAGATAGTGTTTTTCCAGGGCATTTTTAATATGGAGCAGCAGGTCTTCATTATGAAATGGTTTGGTGATGTAGCTGTACGCCCCCTTAGTCATGGCCTCAACAGCGCTTTCAATAGTGCCGTGAGCCGTCAGGATAATAACGGGAAGATTGGGATGGCATCGTATGATTTCTTCCATAAGCTCAATGCCATTTTCTTCGGACAATCGCAAATCAATGATGGCAAGATTGAAGTCACTGTTCGATAATGCTGCCTTTGCCTCAAGCCCGTCTTTGGCAATCGTGACATAATAACCCCATGCTTTTAAACGCATACGGATGACTTCCAGGATATTTGCATCGTCGTCTATAACGAGTATCTTTTCACCAGACATGAATCAACGCGCCTCATAATTATTCAGTTTTTGATTCTTCTCCGCCCGTTGTCGGTTCAGTTCCCGGAGTTGCTTCAGGAACATTCACGGAAATTGTTTCCTCAATGCTATCATCAACTTCCTTCTTCTTTTCTTCCATCTGCACATCGACTTCCCTGAGTTTTTCTATATCGCTTTTGAGATCTTCAATGGTCATCTTAGCGGCATGGAGTTCGTCAGTAAGCCTCCCGATTTCCTGATCCTTCAGAGAAAGACGGTCTAATAGCCCGGCAATGGTTTTTTCCTTGAGTTGAATGTCGAGCTTGACGCTTTTTATTTCTTCATTCCTGGTGCTTAACTCCTGATGGGTTGCGCATACACAGCCGGTGCCATGAATGAGTACGGGAAAAATAAAAAATGAGAAGAGGTATTTTTTTTTCATAGATAAAATATTCATTATTTTGCTTTCAATGGACTTTTTCAATGCTAAATCAGAAATATTCTCTTATTTAATTTACGTGTAATCATATCTGAAAGGAAGGGTAAAATGAAAGGTACTCCCCTTCCCATCATTGTTTTCTAACCAAATATCCCCCCCATGGTCAAGCACAATATGCTTTGCGATAGAAAGGCCTAGCCCTGTTCCTTTCATTCCGCCCTTTCCTTTGTTATTCACCTGCTGGAATTTATCAAAGATCATTTTATGACATTCGACAGGTATCCCAATTCCCGTGTCTGATATGCTGACTCTCACGAAAGAATGGACGTTATTCAGCCGATTTTGTTCTGCAAAATAATGGGGCACGCTTTTGGAATCAACCTCACTCAGGGTCACGCTGATACTCCCTCCAGCCGGAGTAAATTTAATGGCATTGCTTAAGAGGTTATCCATTACCTGAGCAATCTTATCACGATCCAGTAAGATTTTCGGCAGAAATGCTCCCTTTGTCCGTTGGACATGGATATGTTTACTTTCTGTCAAAAATCGTATCTCATCGGCGCTCTTTCGAATAATATCCTGAATATCCGAATACTGAAAGTTGTATCGCATCAACCCTGCTTCGATCCGCGAGATGTCAAGCAGGTCATTAATCATCATGGTAAGCCGAAGGGCCTCCTCCTTGGTAATATTCAGGAGTTTCACTTGTGAATCGGATATCGGACCGGCAATTTTTTCCAACAGGAGGTCGTTCGCCTCACGGATGATCGTTAACGGGGTTTTCAGGTTGTGAGAGATGTTGGAGACAAAATCTGTCTTCATCTGATCCATTTCTTTGAGTTTATTACACATTTGATTAAAGGCCATTCCCAAAGTGCCAATTTCGTCGTTTGATGTTACTTCAATCCGGTAATCTAAATCCCCATGTGCAATACGTTCCGTCGCATCCTTGAGAATTCTTACGGGAGCGCATATGCTGCGCGTAAAAAAATAGGCAAAGAACGCCCCAAATAAAACGGCAAACAGGATTATGATAAGTGATATCTTTGTGGATTTGTAACCAATTTCTTGAAACAGTCCAATTTTTTTAATTAATTCCGTCTGGGTGGTAAGGATTAATTTATTGATAGATTCGGTAAGCTGATCAAGTGTCTTTTTCTTTTCATCTTCATAACGAGTATCAGGGGAAATAATCTCCTCCTTACCCACCAGGATGATTTCTTTAGAAACCATGGAGAGATATTTTTTATGCAGTTCCTTTATCTGATTTATTAACGGCTCCTTTTCCCGATTCGCTATAGAATCCTCTAAATATTTAAGCCGTTCCTGAAATTCTCTCCTCTTCTGCCCAAAGAGATCCAAAAAAGCGTTATCGTTGGTAATTATGTATTTTTTTTCATTTCGAATCTGTTCAAGAAGGCTGTCTACCAGCTTTTCTCCATTTTCCACAAAGGGTATGTCAACCCTCATAACTGAGTCAGTGACCTTATTGAGATAGTTGAGACGAAAGATTAAATAAAAACTCATTGCCAGCATGAATACCACAATAGCAATATAACCAAAGAGTATTCTTTTCCAAAGGCTATTTTTTATCATAACGCATGACAGGTTAATGATTATACAAGATTTCCCTTTGTTCAAGGATTGTACAAGGGTGACGCGGGATATGTGGAAATGACCATAAATGCTAATTGAAAATGTTACCGAATCTCCGGATTATTGGCAAGTAAAAAAACACGGTAATAATTTTATATATTGCGGTAATATTAAGACGTATGCTATAGTGAATTTATTATAAACAGTTCCCGTTTAACCTATGTTTCTATGCCACGTCTTAATCTTCTGAGGAGATACCATGGATGTATCAGAAAGATTTCTCCAGACAGCCCTGGACGGCATTCATGATTGTATTAGCATTGTAGATAAAAATTTTCAAATTATATTTGTAAATGAAGCCGCAAGCAGGAGAGCCGGAAAAAATTGGCGTTCCCTGCTGGGGAATAAGTGTTATGCACAATTGTGGGGAAAAAATACGCCGTGTGAAAATTGTGTGACGGGAAAGGTTTTTGAAACTGGCAAACCCCAACAAATAATCAAAGGTACCATGGGGACTGATGGCAGAAAGTACTTCATGGAACATTTTGTATTCCCCATTACAGGAAAAGAAGGCACGGTGGAATATACGGTAGAAATTTTCAGAGATATTACGGAAAGAAAGGTACTTGAAGAGGAGCGGGAACAACAACGACTTGAATTAGGCAAGCGAATACGGGAACTCCGGCATGCCTATGAAGAACTTAAATCTTTGCAAAACCAACTCTTGCAAGCGGAAAAAATGGCATCCATCGGGATTCTTGCCTCGAGCCTTGCTCATGAATTGGACACACCGCTCGCCACTATTTCCGGCTATTGCGAATTGCTGGCAGAAGATATCCAGGATGAAAATTTGTTAGGGCGTGTTAAAACCATTTCTGAACAAGTCATAAAGTGTCAAAAAACTACCCGAGGCCTGTTGGATTTTTCAAGAAAATCCAATTGTGAAAGAAAATTATGCAACATCCCTAATTTGATCAATAGTATCCTTTCACTTGTTGAACATCGTCTCATCATTCATAAAATAAAACTTCACACAACATTCAATGACCAGACACCGTCTGTATTAGTTGACGGGAATCAAATTCAGCAGGTAATTTTAAACCTTGTCAATAATGCGGTGGATGCCTTACCCCAGGGAGGCGATATCTTTATTGAAACACGGGTGAACCATGAAACAAAATCCGTTGAAATTATTTTTGAGGACAACGGAGTCGGCATACCCCATGAAAAGCGAAAGCATATCTTTTCCCCCTTCTTCACCACCAAAGAACCTGGAAAAGGGACAGGATTGGGATTATCGATTTGCAAAAACATCATTTCTGCCCATAGTGGTAAAATAACCTTAGAAAGCCGTGTCGGCAGCGGCACTAAATTCGAAATATCACTGCCGCTATGAAAGATATTTTCATTGAGGTACAAGCGTCTTGAAGAAGATATTGATTGTAGATGACGATATGGCCATGGGCGAGATGTGTAAGGAACTCCTGAAAAGTAAGGGGTATGCTTCTGATGCCGTCACACATGGTAAAGATGCTATTGAAAAGGTATCCATGAATAGCATGTACACCATTGTTCTTACGGACCTGGTCATGCCAGATATGGACGGCATCGAGGTTTTGAAAAAGGTCAAACAACACAATCCAAACATAGATGTAATTGTGATGACCAGTTATGGCACGGTTACTAATGCTGTGGAAGCTATGAAACTTGGCGCCTCTGACTACATTACAAAACCATTTAAACGCGACGAGCTTATCATCGTTATCGAAAAAATATTGCAACTGCAACGCCTGGAAGGCGAAGTGGATCGGCTGCGTTCAGAGCTTGGAGAAAAATATACCTTCGGTAACATCATTGGCGAGAGTCCAAAGATTAAAAAAATATACGAAATTATATCGAACGTATCTAACACAGAAGCCAATATCTTGATTCAAGGGGAAACAGGAACAGGCAAGGAATTGGTGGCACGGGCAATCCACTATAACAGCACCCGTAAAGACTATCCGTTTGTGAAGGTAGACTGTGCGGCTTTGGCAGAAACATTATTGGAAAGTGAACTATTTGGTCATGAAAAAGGGGCATTCACCGGTGCCACCAGAGATAGAATCGGTCGCTTTAGAACAGCCGATCGTGGCACTATATTCCTGGATGAAATTGGCAATATTACTCTGTCCGTGCAGGCAAAATTGCTTCGGGTCCTGCAAGATAGCGAGTTTGAAGCGGTAGGAAGCGACGAATCTATAAAAGTAAATGTGCGCATCATTGCAGCAACCAATGCAGACCTTGATGACCGTATGGAAAAAGGTCTGTTCCGCAGGGACCTTTTCTACAGACTTAATGTCATTCGTATCCTTTTACCACCCTTACGGGAGCGCATGGACGACATCCCCATGCTTGTTGCGCATTTTCTTTCCCTTCATAACAAGAAGAACAGAAAAAAGGTAGAAGGGATTTCTCGTGAGGCGTTAACCAAACTCATGTCGTATAATTGGCCTGGAAATATCAGGGAACTTGAGAACGTGGTCGAACGTGCAGTAATTCTTTGCAAGGGAAATATGATTGAACCTGGGGATGTTCCTTTATACCAGGAAAAATT
Organism: Planctomycetota bacterium; assembly: GCA_030837315.1. Classification (GTDB taxonomy): domain Bacteria; phylum Planctomycetota; class Brocadiia; order Brocadiales; family Brocadiaceae; genus Brocadia. The sequence goes on along the minus strand of JAUPKS010000067.1, from coordinate 5,942 downwards.
CGGGTACCTCCAGGACTTGTCGGGAAAATCCCTTCAGGTACTGATGGATCAGGTTGAACATCAAATAATCATCAACACCCTGGAATTGACGAACAGAGACAAGGAAAAGGCTGCTAAAATATTACAAATTTCCCGCGCCAGCTTTTATAATAAACTCAATAAACATAAGAGCACCGAACTCCTGTAATATAAATTTATGAAAGAATTACCGTTCCTGCATATTGAACATTGGCACAATTTCTTCCTCGCTTTTATCCCTCTTTTTATAGCAATTGACGTGGTAGGAATACTCCCTGTTTTTATGTCATTAGTGGAAGGAATAGAAAAACCACAGAAGACAAAAATTATTCACCAGTCTGTAATTACCGCCCTTTCTGTAAGTATTGGTTTCCTGGCCATCGGGAAATTCGTTTTTTCTGTACTGGGAATTGAAATATACGATTTCAAAATGGCTGGCGGACTTCTGCTGCTGGTATTCGCCATCAACGATTTGCTCTTTGCAGAAAAAGGAAAGCGAACATTCACTGCAGCCATGGGCGTTGTTCCATTAGGCATTCCCCTCATTGTGGGTCCAGCTGTTTTAACCTCGATTATTGTTACCGTGGACACGTATGGTTATGTTCCTACCATAACTTCGCTGCTGATCAATCTTGTCATTGTATGGATCGTGTTCCTGAAGTCAGATTTTATTTACCGGCTCATGGGAGACGGAGGCTCCAAGGCCTTTGCCAAGGTTGCAGCCCTCTTACTGGCAGCAATTGCGGTAATGATGATCAGACGAGGATTCATTGATATGTTGTTATACATGGAAAAACACCCCTGACGATACCTGCATATCTTCATGGTTTTCAAACAAATAACAATTCTGGAAGAGATAATAAAGGCCAAAGAAGAGGTTCAACCATGAAGAAAAAAAGAAGGAGTTTGACATTATGTTAAAATGTATTAAAATTATTTTTTGTTATTTTTTATTTTTTTTAACGATAGGAGAAGTCCATGTTAAGAGGATGTGTTAAGCCGTTAGGGATTATTTTAGGTGGAATATTATGCCTTCATCTCAGCGCTTTTGCTGCGGAAACAGATGCACAAAAGCCTTCATCGCCACCAAAAAAGGCAAAAGCTGAGGTCAAGAGCGAAGCAAAGGCCGTGGCCAATGAGCCTAAACAAAAAGATGCTACTGCTGCACCTGTCAAAAAAGAAGACGACTCAAATAAAATTTTAGCAACGGTAAACGGTGAGAATATCAACCAAAAAGATGTTAATCTCATGCTCAGTAGGTTTGGAAATCAAATAAGCGAAGAACAACTTCCGGCAGTTACGAAACAAATACTTGATGGTTTAATTACGCAAAAGCTCATTATGCAATTTATTAAAGAAAATAAGATCGAACCCGCTAAGGCAACCATAGATACAGAGCTGAATAAGGTGCGGGAAGAAATCAAGTCGAATCCGAGTTTGGCAAATCAAACCCTCGAGCAGGTATTAGAATCACATGGAAGCAGCATCGATGATTTGAAAAAGGATATCACCATATCGCTCTCTTTAGAAAAATATCTGGGCAAAGAACTTGACGATCAAAAATTAAAAGCTTACTTTGAGCAAAACAAGGCCGCTTATGATGAAACAGAGGTAAAGGCCAGCCATGTTCTGGTAGATACCCGAACAATGAAGACTGATGAAGAATTGGCACAGGCTAAGGATAAAATTAATAAAGCAAAGGCGGATGTGGTGGCAGGAAAAGATTTTGCGGATATTGCGAAACAGTACTCCGATTGTCCTTCCAAAGAAAAGGGTGGCGACCTGGGCTTCTTCAAGAGGAAGGGTCAAATGGTTGAGCCATTTGCTGCCGCAGCTTTTGCTCTAAAAATAGGACAGATAAGTGACCCGATAAAAACGAACTTTGGATATCACATCATAAAGGTTACGGAAATAAAGCAAGGAAAGGATGTTAAATTCGATGACATAAAGCAGAATGTCAAACAGGATATTTTGCAAGAAAAGGCACAGGTTCTCATATCGCAATTGAGACAGAAGGCCAAGATAGATATCAAGGCCTGACAGGCAACTGTTTCCCGATTATCCATTTCTTGATAAACATCTATTTAAGCTTCCCACCCTTCTCTGCATTGGTGGGAAGCTTCTTTTTTTGTAACATTTTAGCCGTTTGAATAATTGCCTCTCAATAAACCACCACTGCTTTTTTTATTCTCTGTATATTACCCTAACTGCGTACTATCGTGCTTTTAAGGTCTTTGAATGCAAGCAGATGGAATAATATTGATAAAAATAATACTTTTGACTATCCAAATCGGATGTGATATATTTCCTCTCGTTGGGTCAGATAATTGTAAATAATCTATTCAATCGTACATGCAGGTATTGAAAAAGGAGATAGTATGAAACCAATGGCGCCAAAGAAGAATGTTACCAACAAACTAGTATTAAGTTCCTTTTTCAAGATAATTACTATTGATGGAAAAACGGAACAAGTGACGACGAAGGTGAGAAGGACACTTTTTTTTGATGACGAGGATAGTTTCCCTTTTTCTAAGATAAAGTGTGTGGAAGTCGCAAAAGATATCAGAGAATCGATACCAAACGACTATGTAAGATACGTAGTATCATTAAATTTAGCGCATGGGAAAAAAATGGTAATTGATGAAATTGGAGAATCGTCCAACCGGGGGGGAGTCCGGGAAATGAAAAACCTCGGGAAAAAAATCAGTATGATAACAGGTAAAGAACTTAAATTATGTGAAGATTAAAAATACAGGGATAAAAATTCGAAAGGCCGAAAAACAATCTTATTTTCCGGAGGGTATTTTATGAGGTTCATGAAATGGCGTCTGTTCGCGTTCTGCGTTGCTGTATTGGGAATACCTGCGTTGTCTGATGCATTCGACATACAATTAACGCCAGAACACGTGAAAGAAGCCAATGAGTCAGGTACGAAATACAAGGGAAAGGATATCTTTGACAGCCCTATGGTAAAATTAGCCCGCTTTGGTGAATATCCTAAGGGAGAAGGTGGGTTGATTATGAGTAAGTATATGAGAATTGCAGTTAATTCTGCAATGAAGGCGCTGAAGGACGAGACGCTCTCTCCTCAAGACATAAAAGAATTCGAGGAATCTAATACTTTCAGTGTTGTAGTCAATGTTTCCAGTGAAAGCGTTCAAACTCCGGAAGACGTTCAAATTATACTTATTCAAGGAACAAATACTATTTTGCCACAGAAGACAGAGTTTGGCATGAAGTACAAGGACAAAAGGCAAGGGGTTGTTGGTACATTCCCATATGCCAAAATAAACCCAAAGGCAAACACAACGATCATTGTCAAGACAAGAGAGTACCAGAAAAAATACACGATAGATTTTTCTGATGTAAAATGATTAACACTTCCCAAAACAAGCACATAGGACCAAAACTTACCTTTCGAGATAAAGTATTTGATTATTCCTGCCAAAAGATAGGGAAGAAGAAGACAAAGTTTTTCTTTAAACTATACGATCTTACTAAATTTGATCTCTTTGGCATGCCGAAAGGCGCCATCGGGGCAATTGATATTACGAATCGTTGTAATCTACGCTGTAAACATTGCTACTTCTATGCACACGACTACGAAGAAAAGCCTGAACTCACCGATGACGAATGGATTGAAAAACTCGAGAGTTTAAAAGAGACCGATTTCCCATTCTATCAATGTTCCTGGATTGGCGGAGAACCGCTCCTGAGAAAAGATTTAATAGAACGCGGAATGAAATATTTCAAGTCGAACCTGGTGACTACGAACGGTACGATTGAATTGCCAAACTGGCCTGATGTGAATTTTTACATATCGGTGGATGGCAGGAAGGATACGCACGACGCCATTCGGGGTAAGGGCTGTCATGATAAAATAAAAAAACATGCAAACAGACCGGACCTCAAGATCCACGTATCGATGGTAATTAATAAGATGAATTATCAGGATATCGAGTGCTTTATTGAAGAATGGAAAGACGTTGGCGTAAAGGGATGTTTATTTCAAATGTATACCCCTATAAAAGGGCTAAAAAACGACGACCTCTGGCCGGGATGGAAATTGCGCGATGAAATACTGGATAAACTTCTCAGACTCAAAGACGAAAAATATGGCGATTTTATAGGCGTACCCAGCCTTGTCCTTAAACTCATGAAGTCTGACAAGTGCAAAGAGGTCACGAGAAACTGTATCTTCCGGGAAGTGTCCTTCTGCCTTGACCCGCAGGGTCAGCTAAAAAAGCCATGCATGATGGGGCCACAGGCAGACTGCCTGCGATGTGGGTGTATGCTCCCTTTTCATATGCGGGTACTTGAAGACAAATGGCTTATGGCAAGAGAGCTTTTCACGTCTTTAAGACGCAAAATAGGAAAGAAGGCTCTCCAGTAAGTCTTACAAAATTCAGGATATTTTTTTCCATTCATGTTGATATGGTTTAATTCAGAGCAGAGTGGCTACTCACTTGTCTTTCTTTTCAATAAACCATTTTACAAACAAATCTGATTCCTTCATAATTATACTGCCGAGAACAGCACAGAGCAATACGTATATTCCGGTAAGGGCTTTGAGGGGATACGGAACATTGGGGCTCATAGCAACAACCCCAGCCAGAATAATTGAAAATTCTCCTCTTGGAATAAGACTAAACCCAAGTCTGAAACTAGCCCGTTTACTCAAGGCATATTTTTGACCAATGTAATAACCTCCAAAGGCCTTGCTGAAAGAGGATACGATAAAGATAAATATTCCCATGGGTATAAGGCTTATCACATGTTTATACTCAATTGACATTCCAAAAGCGACAAAGAAAATTGCCGTAGAGAATTGCTGAAAGGGTTTTATTGCCTCTGTGATTCTATGCCGCTGCTTTGTTTCCGACAATAAGAGCCCGGCAAGGAACGCCCCAATTGCCTCAGAAAGTCCTATTTGAGCAGCAGCGCCGGCAGATAGTACGATAATTGAAAGAATCAAGATTACAAATAATTCTGTATGCTCGATATCAATAACCTTATCGATAAATTTAAATTTTTTTGATGCCTTGGAGAGTATTATAAAGAACAGAAAAAAGGCGGAGGTTTTCGCCATAACAAAGAAGGTGCCCTTTGCGTCTATATGACCATAATTAATGATACCGACAATAAATGCAAGGAATGTGGCAATAAACATATCTTCAAAAATCAGGATATTAAGAAGATATTCAGTTTCTGGGTTTGCCGAGCGTTTCAAGTCGATGATCGATTTAGCCACAATAACAGAACTAGTCACATAAATAATTCCCGCAAGTAAAAGTGTTTTCATTAAATCATACCCTAATAACCACCCTAAAAAAAGTCCAAGGGGAAAGTTAAAGAGCAGATCACAAATTCCCGTATAGAATATTTTTCGCTGGTTATTAAACAGACTCCCGACCGAAAATTCCAGACCAAACATAAACAACATAAAAATAATACCCAGGGTAGCGATAAATTCCGTGATAATCGTAACAGGGAAAAAATTCTGGAGGATCATGCCTACCACGATAAATACTGCCGTAAGGGATTGATTGACCTTTGTAGCCAACAAACCTGCAAAAAACAAGGCGAGGAGGGAAATGCCTAATGATACTATGCTTTCATTGACAATCATTTTCTATGATGTTCTTGATTTCAAACGTGGATATAAAATTTTTTACCTGCTCATTACTTCCTATAATAATAATCGTGTCATCTGGTCTAATAATTTCCGTGGAAGTGGGATTTGGTATAACTGTCTCACCCCTGATAATTGTGGTGATAGTGACCCCTGTCTTTTTTCGGATATCTAATTCTTCAATCATTTTATTAGCCAACGTTGAATTAAACTCAATCTTTATCCATTCCATCGTCACATTTTTCATCGCCAGTTTCTGTTCTTCTTCAATGACCGGCTGGAAGTATGTTCC